>JAFCZD010000412.1 GCA_019314525.1 Deltaproteobacteria bacterium | reverse complement strand
TCTGCGCGTACTCGCGCGCCAGACCACGGTAATAGGCGAGCTCGGTCTGGTAGTAGTGGGGAAAATCCATCAGTGCTCGCCCAACTGCCGACTAGCCTGCGGGCCAATCACCAGATTTTGGTGCAGGGCCAGAGGGGTTGATGTCCGTCTTGGCACCTTTGACCGTCACCCATCCCTTGGATTCGACGACCAGTTCACCTTGGGTTGTGATGTAGATATTGGCGGGGTCCATCACGATCCTCGACTCTCCCACCTCAAGCACGAGGATATCCTCGGCCTGGATCACGATCTTTTTGCCCGTGTGGTGTGAGGTCTCTTTGACGTGCATGAAGCGGTCGTTGTTGACCCAGTGCTTGTCGTTGTGGTTCACCAACTCGACGCGGCTGCCTCGCACCAAAGAATGCTGGTTGTTCTGAACTTCAAGGTAATAGTCCTTCTGGGCGTGGATCGAGAGGTGCTCTTCGCCAACCTTGTCTTCAAAGCGTAGCTCGTTGGCACCTTCACCGCCTTTGGACGATGACGTGCGGATCACGCTGCGCGTCTTGTTGTCCGGAAGGCCTGGCGTGGTCGCGTTGTCCTCTTTGAGGGCAGGAGGGCCTGCCTCAAAGGTGCGTTTGTCGGGGCCATAGGTGCCACCGATGAGGTCGGGGACTTTCTGCACGTCGTTGTAGACCCGCCCCGTCACAAGGGGTCGGTCAGGATCGCCCTCGATGAAGCTGACAAGGACTTCTTGCCCAACCCGGGGCAGAAAGACTGCGCCATAGCTCTCGCCCGCCCAGAACTGCGAGACCCGAACCCAGCATGAGGTCTCCTTGTCGGGCTTGCGCCACCCCACATACTCCATTCCAGCTTTTTCGCTCCACTGGTTGCGATCCCAGTGGAAGGCAATCTTCACGCGGCCAAACTCATCGGTATAGATCTCATCCCCTTTGGGCCCCACGACTTGAGCGGTGTGGTTGCCATGAGCTTGGGGACGCGGAGTCTTCCGTGGCGGGCGATACTCGAGATCCGCTGGCATCACTCTGAATCTCACAGTGAAGACAAAGGGGTCTTTCTTCTTTCCTCCAGTTTTGGCTGCAGCCTCATGCCTTGCAACCGAGCTTTGGTCACCCGTCCAGGTAGCTTGGACGAAGAGGTATTTCTGGTTGACGTGCTCTGCGGGGTGCTTGATGAGGTCGAAGGTAAGGCCAGGCAGGATACGCACGGAGTTGCTAAGTCCCTCGCCCGTCTTGAAATTGAGCCGGCTTTCCTCATGGCGAACCTTCGCAAGCCTGTTGCCAAGGTCGCTATTGGGGAACTCGCCGGGGTAGTCGTAAATCTCATACTCTGTCTTTTCGCCGACGTCTTGCCCCAATTGCGGGGTCTTGGCAGCGTGGAACCAGTAGTCGCGCAGCTCCACTTTATCCGAGGCCATCTGTTGGCTGAGGGAGAAGCTGGTGACATGCTCGAAGTGTTTCATGGCGTTGGCGCCATCAAAGGGCAGCTCCCCAATGGGTTCACGGTGGTCTTTGCTGTCCATCAGCACCATCGTTACCGAGTCAGCTTCATGCTGAAAATGGTAGGCGATGCCTTCTTCTTCGAGCAGACGGGCCACAAAGTTGTAGTCGCTCTCACGATATTGCACGCAATAATCGCGGGCGATGAGCGTGACGACCTTGGAATCATCCACCGGCATCTCACAAGGGGCGATGACCTCTTTGACGATGTCCAGGGTCGTCTTTCCCTGGAAGACACGCGTGTTCTGTCGCAACTGCAGGCGATGAAGGGGAGGCACAAGCATGAGTTGGTATATTGCGAGCCGTTCATCTTTTTCGGTGATGTCCGTGCTGACCAAGGCAACGCTGCGCACGATTCCATGGATGAAGCGGTCATGTTCACGGCCAAAAATGGTCAGCGTTGCAGCTTTGTCCACCACATCGTCGAATTGCAGCAGTGGCACGTCGTCATACCACTCGATGAGCGTCAGTTTTGCCCCATAGAGTTGGGAGATGCCCTCCTGTGCTTCGTAGTCGACGACATGCAGAGCCGTCTTTTCCGGCTGATCCGCGGCAAAGTTTTTCTTCCGCGCATCTGTCCACTTGCTTCCGCTGAGGGAAAAGATGAAACGAGCCTTATTGTCCGCACCTGCATAGGGCATATTTTACTCACTCGCGCTTTCGAAGGTTCTTCCAAACACGGGTTGGAACCCAGGGAAGCAATGCAAGAACCCGTCCACCGACGGAGCACGGGCCACGCTGGCCGCGTACCGTGGTGAGGGGTAGCCTTCTTGCACTGACCTTGCCAGTTCCGTCATCCAATCCACCACCTTATGATAGTTGTCATAGGGGGTGGGGCTGTGCTCATAGGTATACGGTTGCTCGCCGCTGAGGGTGTCCATGGCGAAAATGATAGTGTTTTCCATGGTTTGGTCGTGTTTTACCAAGCGGTCGCGGTTGGGTGCCCCCAGAGGTTCCAACTTCTTTTTCAGCGCCCACGGCAGAAGCTTCCACGCGTCTCGCAACTGCTCAGACAGGGGTGTCATCGCCTCGGTGAGGGCAGCTTGGGGGGGCGAGTCGCCACTTTTTTCAGAGGAGCTGGGGTTCACTGACCTCACGCTCGCACGACGCATGGCATCATCGAGCACGCTCAGATAAGTCTCCAGGAGCCCATCGAACCCCGAGATCAACTTCAGGGGACCTTCACACACCGCCACCGCCACGCTGAGTCCTTCACCCAGCGTCCCTCGGGTGTCTGCCAAGGTCTCAGCGTCGAGAAAGAAGCGTCGCTCATAGACTTGGAGCACCGGGTGGTTGGTGATCTGGAGCAGGTAGCGCGTCTTGCTTTCGGGCTCCTGGAGCCAAACATCGAGCACGCCCCGGACGAGTTGTGTTTTGTCGTGGGCATGGAGTCGATCGTCGATCTTGATGTCGTCAGGGAACGCGTCGCGGACCTGTTGGGCCAGGGCGCGCGCCTCGCTGGGATCGAAGGGGTCGAGGCAAATGCGGCCCAACGCCGCGTCGAAGAAGCGCTCGCCAACGATGGCCACAGGGCCGATGACATCACGCTCGAGGAGTTGGCTCAGGCGGTGGTGCATATTAGCTGTCCGCGCTCTGCGGTTGGGGCGGTTTTTCGTCATCAGTCATCGATAAGCGCGGTGGCTTGGGTTCGCCAGCCACCCAGATCGCGAAGAGCTGTAGGCCACGCACACTCGCCTCGATTTCCCAGCCGTCATCACCGCGGGCGAGGATCAGCGCGTGCTCCCCTTGGCGGCCAATGACCATGGGTATTTCTCCGCTGGAGAAGGTCGCGATGAGCTGCTCGAGGGGGAGCTGCTCCTCTTGCCATCCTTCCTCTTTGCGGGTGATCACGTTGCCACTGCCCGTGGTCACCGAGAGTTCGTCTTCCCAACCAAACCAGCCCCCTTCGAGCCAGTCCAGGCGCGGGTGCTTTTCGCTCTTCCACTCCCCGCGCTCCAGCTTCGAGACCAAGCCTCCTCGGCTGGTGCCGCAGATGACATTGACCAGCTCTTCATTGCCAAGGAAGGCGCGCACCATGGACTCGGTGGGCAGGGGCATCTTATTCCAACTGTAGCCATCGAAGCGGTAGGTGGCGGACTCCTGGCCGCCGATGAAGAGGTTTTCGATGCTCGTGCCCCACACGGCGTGCAGCGGCGCTTCGGTTGGAACAGACCAGGGCTGCCATTTTTCACCATTGAAGGCGATGACGGTGCCTGCTTCTCCCACAGCGCAAATGGATTGGCTGCCAAGCCCCCAAACTGCGTTGAGGGCCGCCTCCGTGCTGCTCTCCATCGTCTCGGCTTCACCCGCTTTGAGCTGGATCACAGAGCCTCGGCGTCCCACGGCGAAGGCTTGCTCACCTTCGGCCCAGACTCCAAGCAAATCCTGTTCGCAACCCGAGGAGAGCAGCTTCCAGGTGCCCCCAAAGCGCCCCAATAGGAGGCCTTGCTCGCCTACGGCGAGGGCTTCGGGTTCCACGTCGTCTTCCCCGGCGCCCTCACGGACCCGATATTCATCGAGGCCCAGCTTCTTGTCTGCCAGGCTGCCCACGAGGTAATAGCGCGAGAGGCGTGCGTCTTTGTGGTCAACAGCGGTGAGGATCTCTGGGCTGATGCTTCCAAGCTTCTTGCGGGTGTCACCCCACGAGAGCCCACCACGAAAGTGCTGCCAGAGATCACAGAGCTGGCTTAGATGCTTAATGTAGCTCATGGCCCCCGAGCGCGTCATGGAGGCAAAGAGCGCGTCGGGGTAGAGGCTCACCATCTCATCATCGCCGAGCTCGTCGAGCTCTCTGGCCAGGGTCTTGGCAGCGAGATAGATGGGGGTTTTGTGGTCCTCGATGGCGTCACGCACGGCGGCTGCGCGTTCAGCAGCCTTCTTGGCGGGCACCAGGGCGAAGAAGGTGCGGTTCGCTCCCTTGGGCTTGTGAACCTCCACCTCGCCGTATTCGAAGGTGCAGAGCCAGAGCACAGGCACAGCGCTGTTGGCGTGGGCGATGGGCGTCGCGTTGCTCGCGGAGTCGAGGGCTTCTTTTTTGCCAGCGACGGCTCGCAGCTGGACAGGGTGACTCATGGATACCTCTTCATGGGGTGAAGAAGACGCTCAAACCGAAGTTTGCCACCAAGGCGTGTTCGATCTCCTCGCCATCATACCTCACAGCATCGTCTGAGGCGTACACCAGACCATAGCCTAGCTCTGGGGTGAGGGCGATCTGGTCGGTGAGATAGATGTTCAGCCCCACGGATAGAGAGGTGGCGATGAAGGGCGAGAGGTTTTTTGCGTAGAGGGCGCCAAACTCAAAGCCCACGAAGGGGCCCAGGAAGTTGGGCAGCGCGTCTTCGGCGAAGGCGGAGAAAGGGAAGAAGTGCACAAAGACCTCTGTGCCGCCATACCAGGACTCCCCGCTACCGATGATGGGGCCAGAGGCGAGGGCGAACTCACGAGAGCCGATGCTGGGGGCAGTCTGCTGGCGGGCGCTGGAAGCGGCCCTGCCACTAGTGGAAGACACAGTCTGTAGGGTCGACGTCTTAGCCGTTTCGTCGGTGGCCACATGGAAGTAGCCGAATTGCAGCGCCACGCCCGCTTCGAGAAAGTCGGTGAAGAAATAGCCGAAACCCACCTGAACATCGAAGGAGCTGACCTTGGAGTTGAAGAGGTGGCCAAAGTTTCCCGCCAGAGAGAGTTCGATATCGTGGTCTTGAGGGCCGAACCACTCCTCGGGCAGCGTATCGTCCTGTGCATGAGCAGGGGCGGCGAGCAGGAGCAGTACCGACAAGAACAACGGACCGAGGAAACGCATGGATCCACTCCCGAAGAGAAAAGGTTTGAAAAGTTAACAGCTTTGCC
>JAFCZD010000411.1 GCA_019314525.1 Deltaproteobacteria bacterium | reverse complement strand
AGCTTGCGTTGCCTGCGGGGATGGCGAGCAGTGTGTTGAGCAGCGGTGCGAGCTCGTCGGGTGCGAACTTTCTACCTGCACTGGCTGCTGCGACGACAAGGGAAATTGTCGCACCGGTGACGGGGAGACCGCCTGCGGTAAGGGCGGCGAAGCGTGTGAGATCTGTGGTGAAGAGGAGGCATGCCTAGAGCGGGTCTGCCAGACCATCAACGTGACCTGCAGCGACATCTGTGGCGGCTGCTGCGATGCTCAGGGCAATTGCTTGCCGGGGACTATCCACCAGGCTTGCGGCCAGAGCGGTGAGAGCTGCTCGAGCTGCGGCACTGGACAGGAGTGCGTTGACAGCGTTTGCGCTTGCACAGAGGTCGCATGCGGTGGGTGCTGTGATGGTGTGACCTGTCGCTCGGGCACGGAGCTTGTCGCCTGTGGAACGGGGGGGGCGGCTTGCGCTGGGTGCACAGGCTCAGATGCGTGTCTCCTTGGGACCTGCCAACAGGATTGCTCTTACCTGACGTGTCTTGGCTGCTGTGACGAGCAAAACAACTGTATCTTGCCGACGTCTGTTCTTCAGTGTGGCGTCTACGCCAGCAGCTGTGAGGCATGTGGGGATGGTGAGAGCTGTCATCACGGGAGCTGTAACAACCCCGACATATGCAATGGAGACCCCAGCAGCTGTCCGCTGGGTTGCTGCCAGGACAATGTTTGCCAGCAAGGGACGACCCAGCTCGCCTGTGGGGAGGGAGGGGAGTCGTGCGAGATCTGCGGCCCCCACCTGGAGTGTGGCGTTGACGTGGCGACGGGGAGCCGGACCTGTCTCGCCCGGGCGACGTCGCGCTGGGAGTTGGTGGTAGACAGCTTGATGTTGCGGGAGGGGGAGGACTGGGACGACGGTATGGAAGGTGACGACCGCCCCGACCCCTTTGTGCAGGTGATCGTGCCTGCGCTTGGTTTGAACCTTGAATACAGCACAGACCACGCAGATGACACCTACAACGCCACCTTTGACCACTATCTGCTCACCGCCACGACAACCCAGCTGCGCGTAGGGGGCGTCGAGTTCGTGGTTTGGGATCACGACGTCGTATCAGGCCATGACCAGATCGCGCGCTGCAAGCTGGAGATTACTCCGCTGGCGCTCAAGCAGGGCTCGATCACGGTCCATGGCTGTCCTGGGGACGCTGCAAACCAGAGCCTGGATCGCCTCAACTTCAGTTTTCGCGTCGCCGGCCCCTGACCGCTCGGCAGAAATAGCGCGCAACCTTTGGTGGGTGGACACCGATAAGAGGGGTTGATGGCAGAAGAACGACCAGGCGGCGGAGAACCCACCGAGCCCCCGAGTGACAAGAAGCTCCGCGACTCGCGGCGACGAGCGGATGTAGCGCGTAGCCCTGAAATACCCGCGGGGGCGGTCTTCTTGGCTGTCTTCGGGCTCTTGGTGGGCATTTGGCCCACGCTGATGTCGGAGCTGCGAGAGTATCTCGATGGCGCGCTGCGAACGGCGGCGACAGGTGCTGTTAGCCCCCACGCGGCGCTTTGGTTGGCCATGAAGACCTTTTCTGTGCTGGCGCTCCCTGTGGCGGGTGTGGCGCTCCTCGCAGGTCTCATCTCCAACTATGCGCAGGTGGGCAGCATCTTCTCCTTCGAGCCGCTCAAACCAAGCCTGAACAAGATCAACCCCGTCAAGAACGCAAGCCAGGTCTTCGGCAAGAAGGCGGGTGTGCAGCTGATTAAGGCCATCCTCAAGGTGAGCGTCATTGGCACCATCGTGATGGTGACGCTCTGGCAGCACGCGCCAGAGGTGGCTCGGCTGGTGGGCGGCACTCCAGAGCAGATCTTGATGGTGGTGGGGCGGTGTTTGCTGGTGTTGGGGATCCGTGTCGGTATCTTTGCGGTCGTCCTTGGCCTCGGGGACCTGCTCTACCAGCGCTTCACGTACCGCAAGCGCATGCGCATGACGAAGCAGGAGGTCAAACGTGAGCAGAAGGAGAGTGAGGGGGATCCCCAGCATAAATCAGAGCGGCAGCGGCTCCACCGCGAGATTCTCGAGCATCAGATGCTGGAGTCCGTGGCCAAGGCAGACTGTGTGGTGATCAACCCGACACAGATCGCCGTGGCTTTGCGTTATGACGCAGAGACGATGGATGCGCCTAAGGTGATGGCGCGTGGGCGAAACCTGCTGGCCTCGAAGATCAAGGCTATCGCTCGACGCCATGGGGTGCCGATCATTCGGGATGTGCCCCTTGCTCGCGCGCTGGTGGAGTTGGAGCTCGACGACGAGGTTCAACCAGAACTCTACGAGGCCGTGGCGGAGGTGCTGCGCTTCGTCTACCATCTCGCCGGTGATGAGGCCGAATAACAAGACAGACGGAGCTGCCCTCGAAGTCGTTCCTTTCGCCCCCGTGCGAGGTGCCTATACGTATCTTTGTCCGCGCGGTGACGAGCCAGCTGCCTTGCTGGGGTGTCGCGTGATGGTGCCCTTCAGCGGGCGGTCCGTGTTGGGAGTGGTGGTGGGGCTTACGCAGGAGTTGCCAAGCCAGCGCCTCCTCGCCATTGGCGAGGTCCTCGATGAAACGCCAGTCTTCACCCTTGAGCTCGTGAGCTTTTTGCGCTGGACGGCCAACTATTACCTGGCCTTCGAGGGTGAACTCTTCAGAGCTGCGCTTCCTCCGGCTCTCTCTACGCGCGAGGTCCAGTTGCTGCGTTTGACGGCCTTGGGCCGAGAGGCCTTGGAAGCGCAGAAGGCGGTGTTACGGCGCATGGACCTCAGCCTGGATGCGCACCAAGAGGCGCTGCTGACGCAGATCGTCGCCAGTCGTCGAGTGGGGCGCAAGTCGCGCCGGGTGCAGGGAAAGGGTTCGATTTTGCGCAGCCTCCTGGCGCGGGGCTTGGTCGAAAATTATGTGTTGCAGCAGCACGCGCGCCCCAAGACCGACATGGTCTTGGAGTTGGCCCCAGAGCAGGAGGTCGTGGGCTCTCTCGCGAGGGCGCCGCGACAGGCAGCGCTGCTGGAACAGGTACGGGCGGCGGGCGGGCGCATCCTCCTTGGTGACTTGGCTGACCGTCCTCCACAAGCGCGGGATCTCGCGCGCAAGTTGCAGGACAAAGGCCTCTTGCGTACCTCGCAGGTGGAGGTCACGCGGGATCCCTTCGAGGAGGTCGAGGTCCCCCCCGACCCCAAACATCAGCTCAACGACGATCAACAGCGCGCCCTTGGTGCTCTCGAGAGTGCTCTCAGCACAGGGTTTGCCCCCTTTCTTCTGCATGGGGTCACGGGCAGCGGTAAGACCGAGGTTTATCTCCACCTCATCGCGCGCGTACTCGAGAATGGCAAGGGAGCCATCGTGCTTGTGCCGGAGATTGCGCTCACGCCGCAGCTCTCGGCGCGCTTCCGTGCTTGTTTTGGCGAGCAGGTCGCGGTGTTGCACAGTGGCTTGACGGACGGCCAGCGCTATGACCAATGGCGTCAGATTCGTACAGGGCGGCGGCCCATCGTCGTCGGTGCGCGGTCAGCGATTTTTGCGCCTATCCCTGAGTTGGGCGCGGTGATCGTCGACGAAGAGCATGATGGTTCCTTCAAGCAAGAGGAGGGCGCGCGCTACAACGCTCGTGATTTGGCCTTGGTGCGGGCCATGCGCAATAAGGCGCTGGTGGTGCTGGGCTCGGCTACACCCTCATTGGAGAGCTGGCGCGGGGGCCGCACGGGGCGTTTGCGGCTGCTCTCGCTGCCGAATCGCGCGACGCCAAGACCGCTGCCCCAAGTCGAGGTGATCGATCTCCGGCAGCACAGCACTGGCGGCGAAGGCATCCTCAGCGGCAAGCTCGCGTTGGCCATTGAAGAGACGCTGGCAGCCAAAGAGCAAACGATCCTCTTTCTCAACCGGCGTGGGTTTTCACCGCTGGTGCATTGCCGTGCGTGTGGGCACGTCTTTGGATGTGAACATTGCTCGGTTTCGTTGACCCACCATCGCCGACACCACCAGCTCGTCTGTCATTATTGCGGCTACACTGAGGCTCCCCCCGAGTGCTGCAGCAGCTGTGGGTCGGAGAAGATTGACGTCCGTGGTTTCGGGACAGAGCGCGTCGAGCAGGTGCTCGCCGAGCAGTTTCCTCGCGCCTGTGTGGGGCGCCTCGATCGGGATACGGCGAGCGGGCGTGGTCTGCAACAGATGCTGGGGCGCATGCAGCGTCAAGAGGTGGATATCCTCATTGGCACGCAGATGGTCACCAAGGGGCATGACTTCCCTGGCGTGACCCTCGTGGGCGTCGTCTGCGCTGACCACGGCCTGCACTTCCCTGATTTTCGGGCGTCCGAACGCACCTTTCAGCTGCTGACGCAGGTGGCCGGGCGCGCGGGTCGTGGGGAGCGGCCGGGCCGCGTGCTTATCCAGACTTACAGCCCCGACCACCCTGCGGTGCTTGCCGCCCAAACCCATGGCTTCGAGGCTTTTTGCCAGGGCGAGCTGGCCTCGCGTCAGGAGCTGCTCTACCCGCCCTTCGCGCACCTAGCGTCGGTCCATGTGGATGGTGAAGACGCAGCGGCGGTGGAGAAGATGGCGCTGGAGGTTGCGGCTTTTCTCTTACCCCACGCGCGAAGGGTGGATGTGGCCGTTTTGGGTCCCGTGGAGGCGCCCTTGCAGCGCATCAAGGGGCGAACACGTTGGCTGCTCCTGCTCAAGGCTCGCGAGCGCGCGAAGCTGCGGGTGGTCTCTGAAGCGTTGATGGCGTTGCCGAAGCCAGCAGGGGGCATCCGCGTCACCTTGGATATTGATCCTCAGCAGATGCTCTAGAGACACCAGGTGATGGTCAGCGTGGCAGGATGCCCGATGTATCCAGGGGCTTTGAAGTCGGGGGAGGTGACCTCTGCGTTCACCTGCTGGCCCCCACGCAGCCAGAATTGTAGATGGCTGGCTGCGGCCAAGCCATTGTGGCCGTCCACCAACTCTTGCACGATGGCCTCGAGGTCCGGTGAGACGTTGTAGGCGTCGAGGAGCCAGTTCAATCCGCCCTTCACGGGCCAACGCACGCCAGCTGTGGTGAGTTCTCGTCCGGTGGTGGTCAAGGGAGCCTCACCGGCGTTGACGACCTGTCGTGCAGAGGTGGTGTTTTCGGCCCAGAGCTCCAGGGCATGTTCAGAGGCTTGCCAGTTCGTCGTGGAGACCCCAAAGAGGCTGAGCGTGGCGTTGTGGACCTCGGACCGTTCCAGAAACCCGCCACCAGAATGAAGCCGTTCTCGCCATCAGGGAGGTGACCCACGCCGATTTGCCCGTCATCCTCGGCGGCAATGATGGTGGCGACAATCCTCCCGCATGTGCTGTCCACAGGCGCGCTGTCCACAGGCGCGCTGTCCACAGGCGCGCTGTCCACAGGCCCGCTGTCGACGGGGGCGCTGTCGACGGAGGCGCTGTCGATGAGTGTGCTGTCACCCTGAGGGGGGGAGCTGGTGCGTGAACACGCAGGCAGATGAGCGCAGAGGAGAGCCGCCAGTGGGAGGACTGCCGCCTTCGAGAGATTGATCTGTCGCATGTTTGCTATCTTAGGATGCTGGTGGTCCATGAATCAACCAATGACC
>JAFCZD010000410.1 GCA_019314525.1 Deltaproteobacteria bacterium | reverse complement strand
GTTGGCTACGTTTGTTCTAAGCGCCTGCACCCTATGGGATGTACATCCCGTGCGTCTCGCCGACGCAGCAGAAGGAGACAAGACCACGTCGGACGCAGAAGGCGGTAGGGACGCTGAAGCCTTTGATGCGCGCGAGGAAGGTGCCCCATCGCGCGCACCCTGTCTTTCAAAGGACGACTGTGACTTGGACCACCCCATCTGCACCTGGCCTGCGGGCAGCTGCGTTGCTGCCACCGTACCCTATTGTGGGCTCCCTCCAGCACCACGGGGTGCCACCGAAATACGCAGCTTGGGTGAAACCTGCAGCGTTCCCAAGAGTGTTCCTTCGTTCTGTCCTGAGGGAGGCTGCGGCTGCGACGTTGGGCTTGTTTGTGTGTCGAGTAGGTGGCTCACGCAGACAAACACGAAGGACTACCAGGTCACGGATGGTCAGTGTTTCGAGGCTTGCGATCCCTGTGCAAGCGCTACGACTTGTATTCAAGGCCGGGGATGCTACGCCCTGGCCGACGGAGGTGGGTTTTGTCACCCCAGCCCGCTGCCAGAGCTTGGGGAGGTCTCTCCTTTGGGCATTTGCGCCCAACCCGCCGCCGCAGAAACCCCGGTCATGGGAGGGCGCTGCGCGTATCTTTGCCGCCCTGAGGCTTCATCGAGCGAATTCTTCTTCGTTTCCACCAGCCCAGATTGTCCAAGTGGGGAGCTTTGCACCTCCTCAGGCATGTTCATGCCAGAAGGATTTCGTAGCTCTATCTGTGTGGAGGGGAGTTTTGTCGCGTGGGGGACGCTCTGCAAGGACGAGCCCAATAAATACTGTCCCCTGCCCTGCCAGCCCATCGGCAGCCCAAAGATTTGCTCCCCCGATTGTCAGAGCGAGCCTTGCCCTGATGGCTTGGGCTGCTTTCCTATCTATACAGGTGGGCAGGTGCTCAATCTCTGTGTTGGCGATGGTGTGATTCCCTACCATGGCCTCTGCGCCGAGGACCGCAACTGCCTAGGTGGTATGCGTTGTCGGCCTGGGAATGAAGAGGTTCCCTACGCCAAATCCTGCTTGTTGTAGGTTCCGCCGCCCCCCTAACCCTGCGTAACCAGACCCTTCGATTCCACGGTGCCTTGACCACCCCGGTGACAGGGGGTAAATTTTCGTTTGTATTGGGCTCTTTTGCCGCAGACGGGCCTGGCGCTGAGGTGCCGTCAATAACGATACCCAGTCAATAACTGGACGCGAGGATATTGGTGACCAAGCCCAAGCTGCTGCTCGTCGACCCTGATGAGCGAAACCGTCGCGTGTTGGAGGTGAGCCTCCGCAAGGCAGGCTTTGTTGTCTCTTTGGCCGTCAATGGTGTAGAGGCGCTGGAGAACCTCGAGCTCTCGCCGCCCGATCTGATCGTGAGTGAGATCTCTCTGCCCGAGCTTGATGGGCTACAGCTCTGTCGAGAGGTGCGGCGCCATGAAGACTGGGCGAAAGTTCCCGTGGTGATGCTCGGCGAAGACGCTGGCCAGCATCTGGAGGCGTTGGGCGCTGGAGCAGATGAGTTTGTCTCGCGTCCTGTGTTGCTCAAGGAAATCATCGTTCGCGCCAAGATGCTCTTGGAACGTCGCACGAGAGAAACTCTCCTGGTGGGTGGAAGCAAGTCTCTCAACGGGCAGCTCAGCGATATGGCTGTGATCGACCTGATCCAGACCATGGAGTTGGGGAAGAAGTCCGGTGTCGCCCATCTTCAAGGTCCCCACGACCGCCGAGGGGCGATCTACTTTCGCGATGGGACGATTATCGACGCCGAGATGGCTGCGCTACAGGGAGACGCAGCTCTCTATCGGCTCCTCATTTGGAATGAGGGCTCCTTCGATGTTGAGTTCAAGAGCATTCGCCGCAAAGAGGTGATCACGGCGAGCAACGAAGAACTTGTGATGGAGGGCATGCGCCGTCTGGATGAGTGGGAGCGGCTCCAGGAACAGCTTCCGCCTCTCGACAGCGTTTTTGAACTTGACTACGACATCCTTGCGAGTCGCCTTGGAGAGATCCCCGATGAGGTGAACGTGATTATCCGCCTCTTCGACAGTCGGCGTACCTTGATCGAGGTGGTAGACGACGCGGAGTTTGGCGACCTGGAAGCGCTGGGCGTGATATCCAAGCTCTACTTCGAGGGGCTATTGCACACCGTTGGGCCATCGGGGGCGTTTGCGCGTCCTCACCGCGAGACACAGCCTGGGGGTTTAGGTGCCTTGGGTGGCCTGGACGCTGGCAAGAGCGCTGAGAGCGTTGATGCAAACCCATCGGCGCTCAAGAAGATCGACACCAAGCCTCTCGGCAGCGCCATAGAGATCTCCAAGGCAGAGCAGGAAGCCATGGAGGCGCTCTCCTCGAGCAGTCTCGCCGTACCCGACGAAGTTGACACAGCGGGTGGTTTCGATGCGGAGGCTTTCAGCGTCGCCGCAGAGGCTGCGGGCGCAGTCGCCAAGGAGGGCGATGGGCTGGAGCGTGACGTCGAAGACGTTGGTGTGAGCGATGAAACTGACCTCTTCAGCATGAATGAGACGACGGAGAACTCCATCTTGGGTGAGGAGATTCCCGAAGTTCAGCCCATCATGGAGGGTAAGAGTGAAGAGCATGTCGAAGATCTGTTCACGCTGAAGCTCGAGCTGCCCAAAAAGGAGCCAGCGGCTGAGGAGCCAGCGGCTGAGGAGCCAGCGGCTGAGGAGCCAGCGGCTGAGGAGCCAGCGGCTGAGGAGCCAGCGGCTGAGGAGCCGGCGGCTGAGGAGCCAGCGGCTGAGGAGCCGCCTGAGGAGGAGCCACCTGAGGAGGAGCCACCTGAGGAGGAGCCACCTGAGGAGGAGCCACCTGAGGAGGAGCCACCTGAGGAGGAGCCACCTGAGGAGGACGAGGAGCTGGTAAAGGCGTCAGATGAGAGGGATGAAGTCTCTGGAGAGATTCACATCGGAGATTCTGTGGAGCAGAAGAAAGAAAAAGAGGAAGAATTAGAGCCGGGTCGCCAGAGTGCCAAGGACCGTCGAAGGAAGAAGCGTAAGAGGAAGCGCAAGACGCGCGCCTCCGCCACGGTCCAACCAGTGGGTCGTCAACAGAAGTCAGCGGAGGCAGCAAAGCCTGACGTAGCAGACCAAGAAGAGGAGGTCGATCGCTGGCTCGAGGAAGAAAGGAGTTCCCGAGGACAGCTGATCCCCTTTCCTGGAGGTCGTGTTCCCACGGAGGGTGAGGCTGAGGGGAGGGCCCAGGGCGTTGAGGAGGCCGCCAAGGAGGCCGCCAAGCTCAGTGATTTTGACGACCCAAGTGCAGCCTCGATCAACGTGAGCGATGAGGCTTTTTTTGCTTCGGACTATGAGCCGGACCCCTTCGCCGACGAAGCTTTTGACGAGTATGTAGCTCCCAAGAGGAAGAAATGGTCATGGCTCACGCCGGCAGCCCTGGTGTTGATAGCTGTGAGCGGCGTGATTGTTTGGACCTACATGATCGACAACCCCTATTACGGAGAGGGGCAGCTGCATTTGCGGATTGGCACACAGGCCACCAAGGGGACTCAGGCCACCAAGGGGACTCAGGCCACCAAGGGGACTCAGGCCACCAAGGGGACTCAGGCCACCAAGGGGACTCAGGCCACCAAGGGGAAGGGGACTCAGGCCACCAAGGGGACTCAGGCCACCAAGGGGACTCAGGCCACCAAGGGGACTCAGGCCACCAAGGGCGTTCAGGTCACCAAGGGGACTCAGGCCACCAAGGGGACTCAGGCCACCAAGGGGACTCAGGCCACCAAGGGGACTCAGGCCACCAAGGGCGTTCAGGCGCCAGAGGTGACCCCAGCGGCGAGCGGTTATCCTGCGCTGGTTGCCAAGGCGCAGAAGGCAGTGGAGGGGCGTAAACGTGGTGAAGCACGGAAGCTCTTCACCAAGGCGAAGAAGTTGGAGCCAGAGGGCTGGGAAGTGCTGAGTTTTTATGCTTGGCAAGCCTATAATCGAGGCCGTTCGACGCAGGCGAAAAAGCTCGCGACTCAAGCCCTGGTCAAAAACCCCAAAGCCCCCTATGCAAATCTGGTGCAGGGTGCCATGGCACATGAGGGTGGCGACAAAGCCAAGGCGCGCCAAGGGTACCAGAAATTCCTCCAAGGATGCCCTCGTTGCCCAGAGGTCAAGGACATCGGGCAAGCGCTCAAGTCTCTTTAGACAACGAATGAGATACCGGCTTCATGATCGTTTTGGGCATAGAAACCTCCTGTGATGAGACCGCCGCCGCTCTTGTGCGTAATGGCAGAACCATCCTCTCGAATATCGTAGCCTCACAGATCGAGGTCCATCGACCTTATGGTGGTGTGGTCCCCGAGCTTGCCTCGCGTCACCATATCCGCAACATCGTCCCTGTGGTGGAAGAGAGCTTGGATCAAGCGAAGGTGACCCTGGACGAGCTTGATGGGATCGCGGTGACACGAGGACCTGGGCTTGTTGGTGCGCTCTTGGTGGGAGTGCAGCTCGCCAAGTCGCTCTCCTATGTGAGCGGAAAGCCCCTCATCGGCGTCAACCACCTCGAGGGGCACCTCGTGGCGCCTCAGCTCTCTCTTGGCTCCCTCGAAGAGCTGCCCGCCCGCCATGTGGCCTTGCTCGTCTCAGGCGGACACACCGCCCTAGTATTGGTAGAGAGCTTTGGCTGCTACCGCCCTTTGGGCGCGACCCGTGATGACGCCGCTGGAGAGGCCTTTGATAAGGTCGCGAAGCTCCTGGGGCTTGGTTATCCTGGCGGCCCGATCATCGAACGCCTGGCGGAGCAGGGAGACGCTGCGGCCATTGCGTTTCCCCGTGGTTTGCGGCGGCGAGACGAGCTGGATTTTTCCTTCAGCGGTTTGAAGACCGCCGTGATGAATCATGTGCGGCGCGCTGGTACGCCAGAGGGGCAAGCGCTCAATGACGTCTGCGCCAGCTTTCAGCAGGCCGTCGCTGATGTGCTCGTGCGCAAGACCCTCCGTGCGGCCACCGATCGTCGTGTCAAGGCTGTGGTCGCCGGAGGAGGTGTGCTCGCCAACCAGGCGATCAGAGACGCGCTGCAACGAGCCCTCGCAGCCCGTGACATTGCTCTCTTTGTCCCTCCCATCGCGCTTTGCACCGATAACGGCGCGATGATCGCGGCTGCGGGCACGCTTCGCTTGGCGAGAGGGGAACGCAGTGGCATGGACCTCAACGCCCAAGCTCGGTTACCGCTACTTCGAGCCGAGGAAAGCTGTGAGTAAGCGCCCCCGCCCACAGAAACGAGGCGCACGCTCTTCTCGGGAAAAGAAGCGGGCGTTGCCCAGCAAAAAGACAGCCGAGACAGCCGAGACAGCCGAGACAAAGGGAGACACCACCTTCCTCGCACCCGCTCAGTTGATGAAGAAGCATGGGTTGAGCGCCAAGAAGTCCTTTGGGCAGTGTTTCCTGCACGATCGTCGAGTGGTACAGCGCATCGTTGAGGTGGTGGACGCACAGCCCAGCGACCTGGTGGTGGAGATTGGTGCCGGCCTTGGTGCCTTGACGTCGCTCTTGGCGCAACGGGCTGGAAGCCTGGTGGCTATTGAGCGTGATCGCGACCTGGTGCCCATTTTGCGGGCCGAGTTCGAGGGTCAAGACCACGTGACGATTGTCGAAGATGATGCGCTGAGCTTTGACTACTCACAGTTCTCGCCACCCGCAAAGGTCGTGGGCAATCTTCCCTACAACATCTCGAGCCCTTTGCTCTTTCGCCTCCTCGAGCAACGCCGTGGTGTCCAGAGCATGACGATCATGCTCCAACGTGAGCTCGCCGAGCGATTGAACGCCGCACCTGGCAGTCGGCTCTATGGTGCGCCCACGCTGACAGTGGCCAACCTCGCGGAGCTGCGTATTTGCTTCCATGTGCGCAAGGGGGCGTTTGTGCCGGCCCCTGCTGTGGACTCTACGGTCTTGAAGTTGATCCCACGGCCCCTGCCCCTCTCTTCACGCCCCGAGCTTTTTAGGCAGGTTGTACGAGCCGCGTTTTCCATGCGACGAAAGATGGTGAAGCGTGCTTTGAGCGCCACCTTCGCTCCCCTTTTCGTTGAGCGTGCCCTCAACGCTGCGGGAATCTCCAAAGACGTACGAGCTGAGACTATCTCTCTTGAAGGGTTCATCGCGCTCACAGATGCGTTGGCTCTCGAGATAGCCGCACCGCCGGAAGACATCAATGCCGGAGCCGGCTAGGCGCGTCGAAGAAAACGTCATAGCCTGGCGTTGGCTCGCTCACCAGCATCGGTACCACCTCGATCGGTGTGTGAAGCTCGGGTGGGGTGCTCGCCGCTTCGCCATCTGTGCGCGCTGCTTGGCGGTCTATCCCCTGCTCGTGATTTCGTTGACTCTCTTGCTTTGGACACGTGTGGGCCCTTTGGGGTGGGTTGATCATGTTTGGGTGCTCATAGGGAGCACGCCAGCGCTGCTCGATTGGGGGGCCTCGCGCCTTGGCGCGCCAGGAAACAATCGGTGGCGAATGCTCACTGGTGGGCTCCTTGGCGTGGCCCTTGGGCGCTCCTTCTCTCTCTATGTCAATGAGGTCTACAGTGAGGTCTTCTGGATCCACGCGCTGATGGTGCTCATCACCATGAGTGCCTTTGAGGTTGTGCGATCGCTGGACTTGGGCGACTTCTGACCCACATTATGAGCCTCAGATCCACGACCTTTCACCCAAACAAGAACTTTCCAGGGCCCAAGCCGTTCATAGCTAGAGTGGAATGATTGCCCCTGCAGAGACGGTGGGCTAGCATGCAAGGCGTTTCAAGACGTTACGTCTGCAGCTTACCATCGGCTCGTGGGGAAACGTTGTCGCTCGAAGAACGCAAAGATGAGGCGTTGATGCTGGCTTATCGCCAGGGAGAAGCGGAAGCCTTCAATGTGCTTCTGCGTCGCCATCAGCGCCCAATCTTCAACTTCCTCATGCGGCATTTGGGTGACCGAACGATGGCTGAGGATCTGCTACAAGAGGTCTTTTTGCGGCTGATCAAAGGTGCCGCGAGCTACAAGCGTGAGGCGAAGTTCACGACTTGGCTTTACACCATCGCTCGCAATCTTTGCATTGATAATGCTCGCCGAGCGAAGCATCGCCGTGCAGCGTCGTTAGAACAGCCCATTGGCAAGACAGATGATGGGAGCCGCACGCTGAAGGATGTGGTGGCCGATAAGGGACCTGGGGTGGATCGTCAGGTTACAAGTCATCGGCTGCAGCAACGTATCGTCCAAGCGGTGGACTCCTTGAGTGATGAACAACGCGAAGTGTTCTTGATGCGGGAGCAGCTTAACATCCCCTTCAAGGAAATCGCGGAAATTGTTGGAGTTTCAGACAACACAGTCAAGAGCCGTATGCGATATGCCCTCGAGCATTTGCGAAAAATGCTCGAAGACTATCGCGAGTTGGCTCAGGCGGTAAACGAATGAGCACCCCTTGAGGGTGAGCGGAAGACGATGAACCAGAAGGATCTCCAAAACCAGCTCGTGGACTATCTCTACGATGAGTTGGACGCCACCGCGAAGGCGGAGTTCGAGCAAGCGCTGGCGAATAACGAGGAGATCCGCCTCGAGGTCGAGGCCTTTCGTAAAACACGACAAGTGTTCGGACAGATGGAGGAATTCGAGGTCCCCTCGGCGATTTCTTTCTCCTTGATCCAAGAAGCAAGCCGGGCGGCGCCAGGGCCTGCGCAATTAGGGTTCTGGGCAAGGTTGCATGCTGGCTTGCGCATGATGGTGACACACCCAGCCATGGGAGCCGCCACCGTGATGATCGCCGTCATTGGGGTTAGCTTCTATGTCTACCGTCATGGAACTCCTCCCACTGGAGGAGAACTCAATCGAGTTGGCGAGGAGCATGGTTATCGCCCTGCAGTGGCCACACCTCCAACCACAGCGGCAGAAAAACCCAAGGCTGTATCTCAGAGCGGGCCGATAGACAGAGCCAAGACAGAGGCAGCCAAGACGGGCATACAAGAGGAGAGAGAGAGCGCAAGCAACGACGCGCTCGCTCCAGCAATAACGATGGCTGCCCAGACCCATCAACCCAACAAAGAAGGGGCACACAGACAGCAGCAGCTTGGTGGAAAGAGCGTGGGCTCCACCCAGGTGAAGACGCGAGATGATAAATTTGTCGCGTCACCAGGCCCCGCGCTGAAAAGCGGGGCACGTCGCAGATCACGGGGCTACAAATACAAAAAGACCCCGCGTGCCCGGCCGCAGGCCATTAGAGGAAACGCTCTCGACGATCTGGGGAACCTCGCATCAGAGCGCCGCAAGGGTTACGCGACTCCCAAACAAGCGCTTGGCGTTAGCGCCCCCAAGAGGCTCAAGGCAAAAAGGAGCGTGTCACCGAATACGGTGGTGCAAAAGAGCCTCGAAAAGAAGAGCCCCAACAAGAAGAGCCCCTCCAAGGTGGCGAGTTTGCTGGTTCTTGGCCGCAAGGCCGCAGCAGCGGGCAAGTGTAGCCTTGCGTTCGACTATTTCACGCGGGCGTTGAGCAGTGACGCCTCCTTGGCGGGTGAGGTCTCCAATAGCCTTGGGCGTTGCCGCGCTCGCCTTGGCGGAAAGGGGCCACACGTTTGGCTCGCCAGCCGTGTTCAGCAGAGTGAGAAGCGTAGAAAGGCTGCCCGTCGTAAGGCAAAGAAGAGGGCCAAGCCCAAAGCCCAGACAAGCGCCTTCTGATTGGTAGGTCTGGACAGGTAGGGTTACACAACCACATAGGCGTCTGACACCCACCTTTGAGGCGCTTAGCGCCCACTCCATCCCCAAAGTGCCGCGATCATGCCCCATCGTCTTTGGCCCTCGTCTTGCTAAGGCTTGGGTATAGCTGTGATCCAAGGATCGGAGGCGAGAGCGACAGTCCTTGATGGTTGTGATACGAATCGCAGCACTTGAACAATCCACAATGCATGGAGGTGTGAGATGGTCTTGCTCTATGTCTATGTAGCCAGCGCCATCATTGGTGGCATCCTGCTTGGTGCCTCGCTCTTTTTGGGTCATGACGCC
>JAFCZD010000077.1 GCA_019314525.1 Deltaproteobacteria bacterium | reverse complement strand
CGGCTACACGTCTTATGATGACCTCTGCGATCCCTACACCAAAGTCAAACTCGGCAACGATGAAGAGACTGAGTCATCCTGGATCGAAGACACCGAAACACCTGTGTGGGACGACGCTAAGATAGACGTTGATCGTGCGCGGTTGCTCTCCGAAAAACTCCATGTGGAAGTTTGGGACAATGATGACGGGATTGGCGTCAACCCAGACGAAGAGCTCGGCCGGTGCGATCTGTCCGTCACAGAGGCCGACCTAAGCGCAGGAGAGCTGATCACGACATGTGGTGAGGCCGAGATGGTGACACAATTGAAGATCACCTTCACGGCCTCCAACTGAGGCCCGTCATGTGCGACGGACGCTTGCTCGTCCTTCTTTCCAGCGTGGTCCTCAGCGTCGTCCTTGGCTGCTCAGATGACACCACAACTTCAGATACGATGCCCACCCTCGAGCAGAACGCTTGTGCAACCTGCAGTGGATGCTGTTCCAACACAAGCTGTCTGCCGGGCAATACCATCAGCGCATGTGGCGCTTGTGCAACCTGCAGTGGATGCTGTTCCAACACAAGCTGTCTGCCGGGCAATACCATCAGCGCATGTGGCATGGGAGGCCTGTCTTGCAGCACCTGCCTCTCCAATGAGCAGTGCATCAACGGCATCTGCGTACCCGCCGGGCTGAGCTGTTCGCCCTCCACCTGTGGCGATGGGTGTTGCTCGGCTTCAGGGCTCTGCATGCGCCCCCCTTCCTCTGAGGCCTGTGGTCTGGAGGGTGCGGCCTGTTCGCGCTGTGGAGCGAGCGAACTCTGCCTCGAGGGCCGATGTGAACTCTCTGGCAGTGACCACTACGCCCTACGGATCTACAGCGCGACACTCGACTCGTTTTGTGACGTTACAGGAGCATGCGATGCCTATGTCATTGTGTCCCTCGGCGATGGCGCAGACGTGACGACCCCCACCCTCGATGACACCGACGCTCCTCAATGGGACTTCAAGGTGCTCGAAGCTAGCCTGACAGATCTCACGCGCCTCTCACTCTCCATCGTCATCAAGGACGAGGACTACGACTTTGATGGCATCATTGGTGAGTGCGCCCTGACCCTCACCATCACTGATGTGATCTCTGGCACTTGGGTGGGGGCCTGTGGTGACGATGTGCCCGAGCTGGTGCTACATTTTTCAAAGACTTTATAAGCGCCGCGTTAAGATGAAGCGTTTGTAAACAGGTAGTTAGAACTTAGCTCCCTCGCTCGGTCTGTGGCAAACTAACGACAACCCCAGCGCCGAGTGGACAAATACGGATATGTGCGACGTCTCCCAAGGTCAACCCTCTCTCGAAGAGATTGCAGCCCGTTATCGCCTGTTGCTCTCTGTCCAATCCGATGGGATCCTGATCGTCGACGCCAAGAGTTGGCAGATTATTGAAGCCAACGACGCCGCCCTGGGTCTCTATGGCTATGCTCGCGCGGACTTCATCGGGCTCGACATCCGCCAGCTCTCAGCCGACAAAGACGCCACCGCGCTACAAGTGGAGCGCCTCGAGGCTGGACAACCGATCACGGTTCATGGACGACTGCACCGACGACGAGATGGCTGCATCTTCCCCGTCGACCTCTCTTCTGCTGTGGAGCATGACAACGGCGTTCGACGTGTCTGCGTCATCGTACGTGATGTCAGCGCAGCTGTAGCGGCGGAGAAAGCGCTTCGCGAAAGCGAAGAGCGCTTTCGAGCCCTGGCCGAGTCATCCACCATGGGCGTGGTAATCCACCATGAGGGGCCGATCTGCGCGGCGAATTTGCGCGTCGAAGAGATGACGGGCTACTCGCAAGAAGAACTCTTGAAGATGGAGGTCATACAACTCATCTGCCCAACCTCACGAGGGGTGGTAGAGGAGAAGATCGCCTACAACGCACCCTTCGAGATTTCGCTGCAGCGCAAAGATAGCACCTGTGTGTTCTGCGAGGTCGAAGGTCGCGAAATCGTCTACCATGATCGTAACGCGCAGGTCGTTACGTTCCGAGACATCACCCACCGCAAACAAGCAGAGACGCGCTGTGGACATGTCGATGAGCGCCTTCAGCATCAGCAGAAGCTCGAGGCTATTGGCATCCTCGCTGCCAGCGTGGCGCACGAGATCAACAACCCGGTCATGGCCATCATCAATTTTTCCGAGCTCGTGCGACGCCAAGCCATGGGGTGCGATGAAGATCGTATCAGTCAAATGGCCGAACAGATCGGCATCGAAGCCGAGCGCGTGGGCCTCATCGTTCGCAATTTGCTCTCCTTCTCACGACAGGAGCGAGAAGCACCCATGTTGATGCGTATGATCGACGTGATGCAAGGGGTGAGCTCATTGGTGAATGCGGTGGTGGCCAAAGATCAGGTGACCTGCACGGTGAACATACCCGATGATCTGCCCTTGGTGCGCTGCCATGAGCAACAGATTCAACAGGTCCTGATGAACCTCGTCGCCAACGCGCGTGATGCGCTAAACGAGCGTTATCCCAACTACGATGAGGAAAAAACGATCCACATCAAAGCTCGTGAGTATGTGGATGACGAGGGGCGATGGGTGCGGACAAGTGTAGAAGACCATGGAGCTGGGATCCCCGACGATCTGCGCCGTGACATCTTCGATCCCTTCTTTACAACCAAGGGCAAGGGTAAGGGTACAGGGCTTGGCCTAGCGGTGACACGCAGCATCATCCTCGAACACAAAGGTCGATTGCTCGTAGAGAGTGAAGAGGGCGCCTACACGCGCTTCATCGTGGATCTTCCCGTAGGCAAACCCATCGAGCCTTTGGGCAGCGCTGCCTAAGCCTCACACAATCCACCACGTACGGAAACCCACAGCGATCCAGCAATGGCCAAACGCCATGGCGCCTGCCGATCAGCCAGCGCCGCGTAGTCGATGCCAACCCGAGGCCCCGTCAACACGCTCACAGGCGCGGGGCCCTCGTGAAGCTCGAGTCCTCCGAGTTCGTAGAGAGCATGGTGATTGAACGACCCATCGAGCGCCAACGCGGCGCCCACCTTGCCTGGCCCCGTGAGCAGCACAGGTCCCTCTTTTCCTCCTCGGCGGCTCTGCACGGTGTTGTGCCCGCGTACAAGCTCACAAGCGCGGATCAACACCGCCGCGCCCTCACCTTCGGCGCCCGTCACGAGGTTGAGCATTTGGTGCATGCCATAACAAAGATACACATAGGTGTGACCTGCTAGACCCCACATGGGCGCGTTGCGGGCGGTACGCCCAGCGCGGCAGTGGTTGGCCGTATCATCAGGCCAGCGGTAGGCTTCCACCTCGCTGATGCGCAACCAGACGTCGTCATGACGCAACACCTTGCCGAGGAGGTCATAGGCGACTTCGAGCGCGTCGCGTGCATAAAAGGACTGCTTCACCAGCGCCATGGCCAAATGCTAGACTTTCGCGGCATAAGTCGCGAACCAAAACGAAAGATGACGACAACTCATGCGATGTTCTTTGTTGTTGTTGCTACTCACGAGCTGCCAGCCAATGGCACGCCCCAAGACGGCACCGCGCCTGGCTTCGGACCCACCCAGCGCGCCAAGTCCAACACTCGCCAGCACGCCAACTCGTGAAGCGACGCCTCGGTCCACCAGCGCGCCAGCCAGCCAACCCCAGGTGGTACCCCCCTTGCTGCCCACAGGAAGCCTCGACCCGGCGCAAATCCAAGCGGTGATCAAAGCGCATGCGCCACAAGTGCAGCGCTGCCACGTGGAGAAGTCAACACGGCGCCCACCGCGAAAAGGCACCATGCAGGTGCGTCTGGTGATCGACGCCCAGGGCATGGTGGGTGACGTGCGCGTCGAGGACTCGACGTTGAAAGAGCCTGCCGTGGAGCGTTGTATCATCGCGGAGATCAAACGCTGGGTCTTCGCCAAGCCGCGAGGCGGCGAGGTGGTGGTGCAAACGCCCTTCTCTTTTGGGGCAATCCCTAGGGCGCAGCCTGCACAGCGATGAAAGCCGTCGTGCCAACGCCGGCTTGGCGTCCCCGAGGCAAGAGGCCATAGGGCACGCTCTCGCTAACGAACACAACCCCCTGAGCGTCGGTGGCCACAGCCATCGAGGGTATTTCGGTCCAGGACGGGATCGCGAAACGTGTGTGCTCGGACTGGTAGTCTAGGTGCTGAAGCAGCACGCCCTGACCACTATGCGTACCCAATGTGACCAGCTCTCCCTGCCACAGCGCCGCACCAAGGGCGCGCTCAACTCCTGGCTGCTGTGAGGCCAAGGCGGCGGTGGGTTGGGAGAATAATACCTCTCCATGGAAAAGATCAGCGTCTCCAGAGGAGGTGTTGTAGCTCTTGTTTCCGAAATATCCCGCGCCCGAGGTGGTGCCAACCACCTGGTAATGATCGCGGTTGCTCCCCGGAAGGAGGCACCGCGCTTCGTCTTCGCCATAGCCACCGAGCTTAGAACATGCCGCCTGCATGAGCCCCGTCCCTGAGGTGTACCACTGCGCCACGATACCGTCTTGGCCCAGACCTACCACTGGAGCTGGGCACCCCACCTTGAGCTTCAAATTGAACGCGCCAGCGGCCAAGAGTTCGGTCTCAGTGAGGAGCACATCGTGAACGACGTCATCGCCAGAACCGCCAAGGGTCGCCACGGCAGGGAGAGCATCGGGTGGAGTCGTAGTCTCGCTGCTCAGCAGCATCACGAAGCCGTCTTGGGTCCCAACGGCACCGGCTGGCGTGAAGTCGTTCGTTCCAGCCAGAACATCGAGGGAGACCACATTGGGCGAGGTAAACGAGCCTCCCACAGCGTAGCGATCTGCGACCGAGGGGTGGGTCGCCACCGCCAGCACGCGGTCCACGCCATCACCTTTGATGTGGCGGAACCAGTCGATGACAAAGCCTTCAGGACTCGCTGGATCCACGCGCAAGAGGAAGCTGTCCACGCCTTGTGCCACCAACGTTTTGTCAATGGTCGAGGTATTCACCGTGAGCTCTTCAGAAAAATTCCCGCCTACCAAGAGTCGGTCGTTGGCATCAAAGGCCAGGTCCTGTACGACACCAGCACTTCGAGGATCGAAGAGCACGCTGAATGAGGACACGTTGGCGTTTGCGGTGCCAAGAATCACGAAGGGACACCGCTGAGGACAAAAGAGAATTCCTCCTGGAAAAAGGACCTCACCACTATATTCGCCACCCACGGCGATCCTACCTGTGGAGTCTATGGCAACGGCCTTGGGCTTGAGCCAACCTGGACTGAAAGAGGTGAATTCTTGCACGACCCATGAGGGGCCAAATGCGTCGACGGTGGTCTCTCGAACCATGAGATCTACTGCGCCGTCTCGAGCGTCAACGTCCGAGGAGATATCCACCGAAGCATCCGCTCTACCCATGTCGCCAGAAACATCCCTGCTGACGTCCGCCCTGCCGTCATCCCTGCCGCCGTCCACCCTGACGTCACTCGCGCCATCGAGATGCGCACCATCAATGCCCACATCCCTCGTCTGCGCGCTATCCAAAGCCCCTGGCGAACGCGTGCCATCGTAGCCGGCGAGCCACTGACAACCTGCAAGGAGCAACACCGAAAGAAAGGCGATCCACATGGCCGAAGTATAGCGCATGAATGCTAAGGCGTGGCCTGCACAGCGATGAAAGCGAGGGTATCAGGCCCCGCCACGCGCCCGTCGGGCAAGACGCCGCCCCCAACGCTCTCACCCACAAGCACCAGCTGGTCGGTGCTCGTGGCCACGTCCATGGAGGTCGATGTTGACGGGAGGTCGAAGCTGGCCAGCTCGTCCCCATCAACCCCATCAACGAGGATACCCTGACCTTCGTGGCTTCCCACGATAACCGCAGAGCCTGACCACCACGCTGCGCCCAAGGCTCGTTCGGTGCCATACCGTTGGGAAGCAGATGCATCCAAGATGAGGGGAATCTCAGGAATAACCCCATGGAAGAAGTCGCTGTCTGAGGGATAAGCCTCATAGCTCATAAGCCACGTAGGACCGGCGAAGGACCCGGACCCAAAAACGGTGCCAAACACCTCATAACCACCCTTGGATGTTTGGTAGAGCACCCGTCGAGCCTCGTCCTGCTGGGTACCGCCAAAGGGAAAGCACAGCAAGTCCTGCTCCAAGAGGGTGAAGCGAGCAACAATGCCATCCTGCCCACCTCGGCTCGTGGTGGAGTTTCCACATCCCACAGAGATCGTGTTGCTGAAGGTTCCCACGGCGACGATGCTCACATCGTCCAGGAGCACATCGTACACGGCGTCTTTTCCATCGCTACCAAGGATACGCACGACGGGTGCCACGCTGCTCGTAGCGTCCGTCAAGAGCATCACAAAACCATCTTGGCTCCCCGCCACAGTAGCGACGGGGCTGACTTCCGCTCGAGGCGTATCGAGGTTGGCGTCGAAGGCGATTAAATTCGTGGAGGTGGTGGTGCCTCCTAGGGCATAGCGAGTAGCATTGGAGGGGTCGGTGGCCACAGTGAGCACGAGATCATCGCCATCGCCGCGAATATGGTGCAGCCAATCGACAGCGCCAACGCGCTCGGCCAAACCAAAGTCATAACGCAGCACGAAGCCATCTTGCCCCATCGCGTTTAGAGTTCGCGTGGTGCTCGTGGCCACATCGAGAGTGTTGGAGAAGTGCCCCCCCACGAGCAGGCGCCCTTTTCCATCGAAGGCCAGCGCCTCTACCGCTCCTTCAGCCTTGGGATCAAAGAGCACGCTGAACACATGACGCGTGTTGCTCTTGTCGCCAAGAAGCACGAAGGGACAGCTCCCACTGCAGAAGAGGATGTCGCCGTTAGGAAGGAGCACCTCGCCCTGATAGTCACCACCCATGGCGATCCTGCCCGACAGATCGGTGGCCACAGCCCTCGGCCGCATGCGCCCCGGCCCTATGTTGGCGATGATGGGATACACCATCCACGGCGACGCCACAGCGTCTGGTCGAGGCATCGCATCCACATATGCATCAGAGGAGGGCTGCAAAATGTCGGCGACGACCGCCGTATCAACCTGAGTGTCCGCGACGTAGATATCCGCCGACGCGTCCGGCCCGAAGACACCCATATCGGCATCCACATACGTGTCCACATATGCGTCCATATCGGCATCCACATACGTGTCCATATCGGCATCCACATATGCGTCCATATCGGCGTCCATATCGGCGTCCATATCGGCGTCCATATCGGCGTTCAAGAAAGTATCTGATGGATGGAGATCTGCTGAAACATCCAGGAGGGTATCGAAAACACCTGCCTCCACGAAGACATCAGCCATGCTATCCACAGCGTCCAAGCTGATATCGAAAAGGCTGTCTACGCCGACCACGCTATCGACAACGCCAGCGTCGAGAGACACGTCGGCAAAGCTGTCTATAACTCCGGCATCGAAAGTTGCGCCGTCTACGCTCAGGTCTACACTCAGGTCTACGCTGGGGGATGTCTCAGAGGGGTGCGCCGAATTGTAGCTCGCGACCCAGCCACAACCACCAAGGCACAACGAGAGCAACAACATCACGCGCATCGCTTAAGGATATCACTAGGCCGATATTTCGCCTATGTGGGATATGTCCACATATAGGCTACCCTTCGCTCCCCTCATCTTCCGCTCCCTCGGCGTCACCCTTATTGCGACCAAAGAAGCGCTTGACCTTATCTCCCAAACCTACGCCCTTGACCTTATCGTCGAGGCGCTGAGCCATCTTGAAGAGCGCAGGCTCAGACATCACACCCAGGTGGCTATCCGCCACCTCGTCGCCAACCATCGCCAAGCAGGTGGGAATGGAGCGGATGCTAAAAGACTGGGCGATGGCGGGCTGATCCTCCGTGTTGACTTTGAGGAAACGCACCTTGCCCTCGAAGACCTTACCCACCTTCTCAAAGGTGGGGCCAAAACTCTTACAGGGCCCACACCAGGGCGCCCAGAAGTCAATGATCACGGGCTCAGGACCCTCGAGGTAACGCTCAAACTCGGCCTGGGAGCGCACCTGAATCGGGTTCTTGCCGCCACCACCTTCTTTGGACTTGGCGCGCAGAGCGCTGGAACGGGGGCCGCTGTATTTCTTCTTCTTTTTCGCCACGTCACTACCTCACAAGTCGTCTAAGGATCGTCTGGTATGTTCAAGAGCCATCAAAGGCGCGGAGTGATACGTAGACTAGAACAGGCGGCAAGGACGCAGCAAGATTTCCCGCCCACATCCAAGCTATGGTAGTTGTAGGAATGGATATGAGCACAGACAGCGCACAACTCTTCAAGATCGATCAAGAGCTAGACCTCGGCGTGGGAGACGCGGCTTACCGCGTTGGCTCGCGACGGCTGGTGACTCAGCTGCTCGGGGGCCTCAAGACCCTCAAGGACGAGGCCGGGAACACATGCGATCTCACGCTCCATATCCAGCTCTCGTTGCAGGTCATCAAGGAACCACAGCCTTTCGCACAGATAGACGAGCGGTTGGCCATGGGCACGAATAAGGCCTCACACCGCCTGGGATTGCGCGCCATGGTGGAAGCCATCCGTAAAGCATTGGAGGCACGCATCGCCGACGAAGGCGATGAGCACGCGCTGGTAATGCATACGCTGGCGGTATTGGAGGGGAGATGACGAGCCCGTCACGCGTCATCGACTTCTTCTTTGGTGGCCTCGACAACGATGGCATGCCCCTCGAGGATAAGAGCGCGCTCTGGTGGAAGAAAGACGCCGCCACTGACGCCCTCGTTCGTGAGCGTTTTGGTGCCGACGTCAACCAAGCGCTCGCCGGCGAACGTGGTGATTGGGTTGAAACAAGCGAGCAGCGACTGGCGCTAATCTTGTTGCTCGACCAATTCACGCGCACCATCTTTCGTGACACAAAAAAGGCGTTCTCAGGCGACGAGTGCGCACGCCGCGTTGCTCTCAGCGGCCTCTCTCGTGGCCATGACAAAGAGCTGCCGCGCATCCAACGTGTCTTCTTCTATATGCCTCTTGAGCACGCTGAAGACGCGGAGCTACAGGCGCGCAGCGTCGAACTCTTCTCCGCCCTCTGTGAAGACACGCCGCCACATCTCCGCAAACCCTTTGAGGGCTATGTCGACTTCGCTGTAGCTCATAAGCGCATCGTGGAAAGGTTCGCGCGCTTTCCCCACAGAAATGCTGTCTTGGGGCGACAATCCACCGATGAGGAGCTCGAGTTCTTGAAGCAGCCGGGCTCAGCCTTCTAAAGGCTTATTTCTTTCAAAGGCCCTAACTCCCCGGGGTCGTGAGCACAGAAGAGCTCCACCTCGGGATGCTCTACCACGAGCCGCTGCAGGCGGGAAATATTCTCCACGCGCTGCTTCACGTCAAACTGTCCGGTGCGCGCCAGAAGACGCAGGCCCCAGGGGATTGGTCCATCCGCGGCACACACCTCACCCCGATGAAAATAGGCGTCCCCTGCGTGCATCAGCCAGCCATCGGGGCTCTGCACGGCGATGGCCGCATGGCCTGCAGAGTGGCCCACGAGGGGCACCATGAGCACCTCGGGCGGCAGACCAGCCGGCTGAACCACCTGTGAAAAGCCCATCCACGGTTCACCACCCGCATCGCAAAGATCCCAGCGCACATCATGCTGAAAATGTTCTTGCTGATAGCGCGCACGGGCTCGCGCCCCGAGAGCGCTGGGATCCGTGGCGATCTCATGCTCGCGTCGCATCACATGCACCACAGCGTGGGGGAAATCCACGAGCCCACCGGCGTGGTCGACGTCAAGATGCGTCAAGAGCACGTGACGCACGTCTTGGCCAGAAAACGCAAGCTGCTCCACCTGCCGTAGGGCGCACTCGCTTTCGCTCAACAGGGGCCGCGCTGTGCACCGAAAGATGCCGCCCAGCCGCCGCGCATCGGCGACATCATCGAGGCCAAAGCCCGTATCCACGAGCACCAGCCCGTCTGGCAACTCGAGCAAGAGACAATGACAGCAGAGGTGTGTGTGGGCCCCCAAGGTCAAGCGACCACCAAGCGGGCACATGGACCCACAGTTGAGGTGGTGCACCTTGACCATCAGGTAATCCTCGGCAGCTCGCGCAAGAAGTTGGTCTCGGTGTATTGGCGCGTCACCGCCGTCGCCAGCTTCTCAGTGTCCCAAAACTCGTCGTAGTCGACGCGGATCACGGGGATCACACGGCTCACCTCTTCGAGGAACTCCTCGTAGTTTTCCCGCAAGGCGGTCAGGTAGGCGAGATCGACGCCCACCTCACAACCACGGGAGCGCTCGCGGATGCGGGCCATGGAGACCTCAGGCGTGACGTCGAGATAGACGATGACGTTGGGGCGACACATGAAGTTGGACATATTGCGGAAGAGATCGACGTACGTCGCGTAGTCTCGCGCCTCCATCATACCACTGTCGCGCAGCGTCTTGGCGAAGATCGCGTCCTCGTAGATCGTGCGATCTTGAACCCCCCCACGGCCGCGCCAGATGATCTCCTGGTGCTGCTTGAAGCGCCGGTTCAGCAGGTAGATCTGCATGGGAAAGGCGTAGCGAGCCGTCTCGCGATAGAAGTCGTCGAGATACTCGTTGTCGATCACCGGCTCGTAATGCACATCCAAATTTAAGTGTTCACCAAGGGCATCGGCGAGGGTCGTCTTGCCCGCGCCGATCAACCCGGCGATGCCAATGAAAGCGCTCTGTAGCGCTGAACCCCCAGGAGTCTGGCTCTTGGGGCTCTCGCTCTTGGGGCTCTTGGGGGTCTGGCTTTGGGTTGTGTGAGTCATGAGATCCTCCGCTCAAGGGCGACGCGCAGGGCGCGTCTCCATTCGCTCCGTAAAAACGATGTCTTCTGCCTCGAGGGCTCGCAACGCAGGCTCGTAGATCTCCTTGGCTACTGGAATCCTCGTGCCCGGTTTTATGGTGCCACCGTCAAGCAGCATCTTGGCGCCGATAGCGGCGGGAATGCCAACAGTCTTGGCCATGGCGGTCTCTTCTACGGCGCCTCGCACGATCAAGCTTGATGTATAAACCGCCTCGACTCCATCATGACGGCGCGTGATCAGCTCATGATGCATGGCGATCAAATCGCGCTCGCCCTGCCCATAGCTCATCTTCTCGTCCATGACCTGCGCGAGGGCGCCTCGAACGCTTGCCGTCTGGTCAGAAAACCCCTGGTCTGGACTGAAGAGCCCCAAGAAGGCGAGCTGATCCATGGGGAGGGCTGTGGGCTCGACCTGGAGGTAACGCGCGACCGCTGCGCGCAGCGCCTCGCCGTGAAGGGGCTCATTGGCGCCCACGCGTTGGCAGAGCAACACCGGCCAGGTATCGACGCCGGGCGCCTCATCCGTCAGCAGACCCAAGCGGCGCAGCACGCCAACACCTGCACACCAACCAGGCCAGCGCAGGGTGCCCCGTAAGAGCGTCTTTACGCCTTCGATGTGATAGATGCTCTCATAGCCGAGAGAATCACGGTTGGGGTAAGCCTCGAAAACGGGCAAAGCCTCGATCTTCAGCTCATGGCGGGCTTCTTCGAGGCCCTCGGGGGGGAGGTCGATCACCTCGCCCTGGGAGCGGTAACGCATGGCCGAGAGAGTGGCGCGCAGCACCCCCTCGGGGCTCCACGAGAATTTGTATCCCCAAGGATTGTTATTGGCCTCCAACGTAGGGACGCCACCACAGTAGGAGCGAAAAGACGTCACCTTCTCACCACGTTCGCGCGCAGCGTCGATGAGGCGCATGGCCGACATATGATCGATGCCGGGGTCGAGCCCCATCTCGTTGAGCAAGACCACACCATGGCCTTGGGCCACAGCGCCGAGAGCCTGCATCTCTGGCGTGGCATAGGAGGCCGTCACCAGCGATCGACCCGCGTCAATACACGCCTGCGCCACGCCAAGGTGCATCGGCGCTGGCAGGAGGCTGATCACCACCTGGGAACCTTCCAGCAGCTTGGCGAGGGTGGCGTGGTCTTCCACTGACCAAGTCACGACCTCACCCGCCGCCTCACCAAGAAGTAGACGAGCCCGCTCGGGGTTGTTGGCGGCGATAGTGGTGGAGATGCCTCTTGCGGCGAGATAACGAATGGCTGGGGCAGCGACGAGCCCCGCTCCGAGCAATAGCACTTGGGACATCAGGACCTCACATGGCGAGTGGTAAGACAACTCGTATGGAATGAAGCACGCGATGAAGCGCGCAATCAGGATCTCCTAAAGAAACTGCTCCTAAAGAAACTGCTCAAGGTAAGCGTAGTCTTCCATCAGCTCACCACGATGCACCACCACGGCCCGCTCAACGGGGCCTGGGAGGCCGGTCTGATCGAGGTCTTTGCTGAAATCTGCGCGCGCGATAGCCGGTAGAAAGGGCATCAGCTGGTCACCAAAGGCCATCGAGGCGTCCCGCGGAAGCTCCGCTGGGAGGTTATAGACCGCCATGATTGCCGGGCCATTGCCACAGAAGCCGCTCTCCGCAGCGCCCGTGTCCACATCGAAGGTGTAGACCGGATCGTCAGGCCACGTCGCGCGCACGGTCGCCTCGATGGAGCCGCGAATGTCGCATGAGATATCACCGATCACCTGCAGCTTGGGCGCTTCGGTGTCACGATAGAGTTGGTTCAGCTTGCGCACGGTCACCAGACGTGGGTAGCGATTCTCCCAGTAGATGCAGTTCATCAAGACCGTCAGGTGTGGCAGGTGACGATCAAAGATCGACCGGTACCGGTAGGGGTACTTGAAATACTCTGCCAAATCGAATTTGCCATCATGGCGCGCCACTAGGTGGTGCACATCAAAGAACACCTGATAGATGCCCGCGTCGCCCTTGCGCAGACCCGCGAGCTGGTCGGTGGGCACAGCCTCGGCGCCCAGGGCGTCGAGGATAGTCCGGGCGCCTTGACCTGTATTGCCTGTGCCGGCGACACCCACCACCAAAGGACGCATCTCGGGGGGCACACCACCGTCCCGAAGCTGCTCTCCTACACGCCTCAACGCTGCTTCGGCTTCAGCTAGCGAATCGTATTCATAGGCCTGCGAAAGCTGGGCGAGCGGCGTCTCCAGGCCACGACCCGCGAAGCGCTTGCCCAGAGCCCAGAGGCTATCGATGGTGCCCGCCAGACCAGCGAAGCGCCCAAAAAAGACGAGGCGCTGCCCCTGATCGTCGACAATGCGCTCATAGTCGATCAGCGTGCAGCCCACCTCCATGGCGCGCTGGAGCAGCGGCATATTCTCGCGCTGCCCCTTCACGGTATGAGAGAAGATAATATAGGTCTTTCCCGCCTCCAGGAGGTCAAGCTCGATCTCCTTGATGCCCATGATCACCTTCTCGTCGGTGAGATCATCGATGGGCTCAGCGCCCACGGCAGCATACTCGGCATCGGAAAAAACGCGCTGAGGCGCCCCTTGAACGCGCACCCGAATGCCCGCTTCTCGCAGTTGAGAAACGTGCTCAGGCGCCACAGGGCTGCGGCGCTCTTGGGCCTTGTCTTCACACCGGATCGCGATCGTCGCCATGGCTACCTCCAGAAGCACATAAAGGGCCGCCTTTATAGCTCCCAGGAGCACGAACGACTAGTGGTATCACAGCGATATCGGTGGGTGGATGGGGACCTGATACTCTAGGTGGGAATCACGGCGTGCGCACCAGCTCGGCGCTCAGTCTTGATCACACCAGCCGCAGCTTCGGACGGTCATCCGACTGCTCTTCGCTAGACTCATCATCCTGTCCCGTGGGTGGGAGGACCCACACCAGATGCTCCTCGCTGGCTGAGACCTGCAACACTGCATCCCACGGAATGAAGCTAAAGAAGGGTGTGCGGGAGAAGGAAAGCGTGCCCTGGATGCCCTCATCATCGAGGGTGAGATCTGGGATCGGCACCGCCATCTCGAAGCCAATATTGAGCCCCACAGGCTGACCAGCCTCCACCAGAAAGTCAGGCAGCCGCACCTGGGCGCAGCTGGGGTCCACCACCACCAGCAGGAAATCCTCCTGCTGGAGCAAGGTTCTGATGACGACTTGTTTGAGCTCGGCGATAGCGCCCATGACCACCTACTGTGTCGACCTTATCACAGCTCTCACTGGATGGGCGACTGGTCTCAAACCCAACTTCGCGCTAAGGAGGAGCGAGAATAGCCATGCGAATCTCCGTCGTCATCCCCACGTATAACCGCTGCAAAAGCCTGGAGCGCGCACTCCGCTCTGTCTTCTCTCAGACCCGCGCTGCTGAAGAGATCATCGTCGTTGACGATGGCTCCACGGACGACACGGCGAAGATGATGCGAGAACTCTTCCCCCTCGCACGCTATCGGCATCAAGCCAACGCGGGGGTCAGCGCTGCCCGCAATCGCGGCATCGAGAGCGCAAAGGGAGATTGGGTCGCGTTCCTCGACTCCGATGACGCCTGGCTCCCGAAGAAGCTGGAAGACCAGGTGGAAGCGCTGGAGCGCTCCGCAGAGGGTGCCAAGTGTCGGCTTTGCCACACTGAGGAGATCTGGATCCGCAACGGGCGACGCGTCAACGCCATGAACAAGCACCGCAAGACAGGTGGGGATATCTTCCTGCGCTGTTTGCCCCTCTGTGTGATCTCACCCAGCTCAACCCTCATGGCACGCTCGCTCCTCGATGACGTGGGCCTCTTCGACGAAGCCCTGCCAGCCTGCGAAGACTACGACCTCTGGCTGCGGGTTTGCGCCCGGGAGCCCGTGCTCTTCGTCGACGAGCCGTTGCTGATGAAATATGGGGGGCACGATGACCAGCTCTCGCGCCGCTTCTTTGGCATGGATCGCTTCCGCATCGACGCGCTGGAGAAGCTCCTCGGCACAGGCGTGCTCAACGAGACGCAACGCAAGGCGACCCTCGAGACCTTGCTCAAGAAGATCAACGTCTACCTTGGAGGCGCGAAAAAGCGTGGTCGCGTGGAGGAGGCTGCTCGCTATGAGGCCAAACACGAGCGCTGGTCTCGAGCGGGCTGCGGAGAGGCTCTTAGGGCGCGGCCATGATTGACGTAGCCTTGCGCCTAGTGGTCGCCCTGCGTTGCGAAGCCCAGCCCCTCATCGAACGCTTGGGTCTGACGCCCTATGACACAGGGGGTCGTTTACGCCTCTACACGGGCCAAGTGAGCACGACCCGCCTCGAGCTGGCCATCAGCGGAGTGGGCAAGCTCGCCGCGGCTACGGCGGCGGCCTATTTACAGGGGTTGGGTGGCAAGCACCGGGCGCGCTGGCTGAATATCGGCGTCGCGGGTCACGGTAAACGAGAGATCGGAGAGGTGCTCATGGCTGGGAGAGTCCATGAGGCGTCCAGCGGGCGACACTTCGCGGTTCAGCTCCCCTTTGACTCCACGCTACCCATGGTGACGGTGCGCACTGTCGACAGGGTTGAGCCCCACTACCCAGAGGCCGACGAAGCGCTTGAGATGGAAGCCTTTGGCTTCTTCAGCGCCGCCCGCCGCTTCGCCAACGCCAAGGCTGTGCACGCGCTGAAGATCGTCGCCGATAACTCCAAGAGTGCCCCTTTGGGCCACGACGAGGCGCGCGTCAAGTCGCTCATGGAGGGCGCGTTGGACACCATCGTCGCAACGATCGAAAAGCTCACCACGCTGCCAGACGTTCGCAACGAATCGTGAACGACGTTCGCGGCGTAAGTCGTGAACCAAAAGAAACGAAGAATGACGGCAATGAAATGGCAAGAAACCGGTCAGAAACCCGCCCTCACAGATTCTGGGGCGGATTCTGATCGGTTC
>JAFCZD010000409.1 GCA_019314525.1 Deltaproteobacteria bacterium | reverse complement strand
CCCTGATGGCGTTGGCACCGATGCCGTCAGAAAAGACGCAGGGACCGCGCAGCGCCCCGCCACCCTGATAGGCACCAATATGCGGTGAGAAGATGCAGGCTTCGCCAGAGTCACAGAAGCCGTTTTCGTTGCCCTCGAGGTCTCCGAGGATCTCCACGGCGTGGCGCAGGGCGTAGAGGTCAACTCCCAAGGGGGCAGAGTAGCGAAAGGTTTGGTCGCCTTGGGCTGCGGGTGGGCAGGGGGCGTCGGCGATGAGTTCTCCGTGGGCTGCGTAGAGCGGCGCTGTGGCAGGGGCGAGGCTCCAATCCCAGATGCGGCAGTCGTCATCTTTTCCACAAGACCCACGAGTCGCAGACGCACCATGGCTGCCCTCGCGGCCCCAGACGCGAAAAGAGTTTTCGAAGTGGAACCAATCGGCGATGTCTGCGCCCAGCGCTGACGCGCTGGCGTGCGCATTCACGCTCTCAGTTGTCACGGGACCGATGAAGCGGTCGTCACCTGAGAGGTTGGTTACGAGGGTGGCGTCGCTTGGTCCTTGCAACCCACAGGTGCCGCTGACCTCACTCAGCCCAGGCGAGCTTCCTGTGCTGCTGATATCGCAGTCTGTGCCGTTGTCGTGCAGGTAGAGCGTGTTGGTGAACGTGTTGTCGGTGGCCGCACCATTGATGGCGATGGCCGTGTCGTTGTGGCTGAGGTAGAGGTTGCTCAAGCCCCCGCCGCCAAGTTGAATCTCCAAGCCCACGGCGTTGTTGACGCTGGCGAGACCTTCAACCTCGAGGGAGGGAGGGGCAAAGGATTGGCCAAACACCAGCCCTGGGCCGCTGTTGTTGGCGACGGTGACGTTCATCACGAAGGCGCCATCGCCGTGAAGGAGCGCCCCGTGTTCGCCGTTATGAGAGATGATCGAGTTGATGACAGAGGTGTGCTTAGCGGTGCTGGCGCGGAGGCCCACGCCGGCGCCGTTGAAAATGCGTGAGTTCACGAACGTGACATGCCAGGCCGAGACGTCCACGACGTGAATCCGGCCATTGGCGATCTGACAGTTGTTGAAGAAGGCGTACCAGGCGTTGGGTCTCAGCCCCAAGGTGGTGGTTCCGTCGCTCGTCATGCGTACGTCATCAAACGCGACGCTGTTGGCTGTGCCCAGGTACGCCGCGACGCCGCGAGTGGAGAGTGTCGTTCGGGTTACCAAGGTACCGTCACCGGTTTCAATGGCGAGCCCCCCGGCGTTTGCGCCGGAGGCCTCCAAGAGCACTTCATGATAACGCCAGCGGCGGGTGGTGTTGGCCGCAAAATGGCCCTGCATGATGGCTCGCGGTGCCGTTGATGTTGTGATGTGACCTTCGATCCAGGCGTAGTTCCCGCGCTCTCCATAGACCAAGCAAGGATCCACCGCCGGCGTGCTTGGGTCGCAATCCAGGGCCAAAGAACTCGTGTCGCTGAGGGTGGCGCCGCGCAAGATCACCAAGCCCACACGGTCGGCTTTGATCACCAAGCCACGAGAGCGCCCGCTCGCGGCGAGGGTGTAGAGGGTGCCGCTTTGGTCGAGATCGAGGGCTGGGTCGGATGCCTCGGAGTTGAGGGTGAGCTCTGTGATTTGATTGTCCCACCATGCGGTTGAGAGGGGGCTTTCGCCCAGTGGCTGACCATCCTTCTGCAGAAGCACCCGATTGGCGCGGAAGGCGTTGGGCGCGAGCACGTCTTTAAGCCCCATACCTTTGTTGAAGCCAACGGAATAGAAGAAGACCGCATTCGCAGCGCTCTTGCAGACCCAGCGCAAGACGTCGAGCTCGTCGCGCAACAAGAGCCCTGCGCAGCTGGTCTGGCCGGGGATGACGACTTTGCGCAGCTCACCACCGTGCAAGCACTCGTGGTAGTAGGTCCACCCTAACGCTTCACAGGCTGCGTCCTGCTGTTCTGTGGCTGCCTTTTTTGGATCACGTTGAACGTATTGTAAGAAGTTCGCGCCATGTTGCGGGTAGAGGGGTGTCACCGAAAGAAGCATAGGTGGCCCATCGTGAACACGTTCGTCGGGGGAGGTGCCAAGGTCGCGGGTGAGGAGGGGCTCCAGATTGGCGTCGCAGGACGAAAGGCTGAGTAGGCTTGCTACCAGCAAAGATGAGGAGACCCTGCACATTTGGGGATGGTAGCACCATGGACCAGACGTGAGCTACGCCTTCGGCCTTCAGCGTCTCTGACCCTAGCCCCCCATCGCCTTCTTTGCCTGCTCCACCGTGACCTCCCCTTGGAGCAGCTTCACCAGCGCGCCTGCCTTATCGAGCAGGTAAATCGCGGGTAGCACCATGATGGCGCGCATCTTTCGGTAGCCAGCGACTTCTACCTTATCCACATCCACCGCGAGACGCTCTACAGGGACCGTTCCCTTCCCGCTGATGGCGCTCTGGAGCGCTTTCCATGAGTCGTCCACCCGCTTGCGAGTGCAATCGCAGGCCTCTTTTTTGCCGATGAAGATGACTTTTGCCACCTTGCTCTTTTTCACCGCGGGCTTCCCTATGGGCGCAACCGTGCTCTTGGCCACCGCGCTCTTGGCCACCTCGCTCTTGGTGGTCGGGTTCTCTTTGCAGCTCGTATTGAGCAGCCCCAACGTGAACACCATGCTCAGGGCGAAGGCGCTCAGCGTGAGGGTGCTCCCAGTAGTTTTCCTTTTCATGACAAAACTCTTCATAACAAACCCCTATAAGCGAAGTAGACGCCCACGAGCACGATGGCCGCGCCGGCTGCCTTGCGCAGGATGTCCATGGTTCGGGTCATCCTCTTGTTTTCAATAAGTGTGCGCGCAGCGCCCATGGATGTGCCCGCGATGAGGATCAAGAGGCTGTGCCCCAGGGCATAGACCAAGAGAAGCAGCCCGCCGTAAGGGACGGAGGCGCCAGAGCCTGCGAGGTAGGTTAGCAGCACGACGAGGATCGGGGCCGCGCAGGGTGCCGAGACGACGCCGAAGAGCAGGCCGAGGATCAGGGCCCCAAGCACCCCTCGCGTCTTGGGTTGGATCTTATGGCCAAAGGAAGGAATGGGGATGGGCAGTACACCCATGAGGTGTAGTCCCATCACAATACAAACCACTGCGACGACCCAGTTCCAGAAACCGGACACATCCCCGTATATCTTCCCGGCGAGGGCGGCCGCCATGCCCAGGATAGTGAAGGTGATGGAGAGCCCCAGGACGAAGACCAAGGAGAAGACGAAGGCGCGTAGGACGCTTGGTTTGTCGTCTCGTTGGCCGGCCACGAAGCTCATCATCAGTGGGATCATGGCCAGCACGCAGGGGTTGGAGGCCGTGAGCACGCCACCCACGAACACGGCAACGACAGCCAGCCAGGGGTTGGTGCTGATATAGGGCCCCGCGTTGGTCACAAGCTCATCAAGCATCGCAGATGACTCCTAGGCCTGCGCCTCTTTGAGCCACGTTGCGATCTGCGCTGCCTTTGGGATGCCGCCCGCGGCCTTGACGGTGCCGTCGATGACCAGCGCTGGCGTGAAGGCGACACCATATTTCATGATGTCTTCGATCTTTTCGACCTTCTCTACCTCGGCGTTGGATCCAGACTCCGCCACCACCTTCTCCACCAATTGGTAGAGCTTTTTGCACTTGGCGCATCCTGTGCCCAAGACTTCAACTTTCATCTCGACCTCCTTCTTGCGTTAGAACAACGATCCGTAGAGCCAACCAGCAAGGGTAGAGAGCGCCACCACAAGACCCACGAATGCCATCGTCTTTGTAGTACCTAGCACGCTCCTGATGACAAGCATATTGGGCAATGAGAGCGCGGGCCCAGCGAGCAGCAGGGACAGCGCGGGGCCCTTGCCCATGCCTGCGCTGAGCAAGCCCTCGAGGATGGGCACCTCCGTCAGGGTGGCAAAATACATCAACGCGCCCGCCACCGAGGCGAAGAGGTTCGATTCCAAAGAATTGCCACCCACCATGGAGCCAACCCACGAGCGCGGGATGACGCCCTGGCCGCCTCCTGGGCCACCCAGGAGAAAGCCGGCGACGAGCACGCCGGCGAGGAGCAGCGGCATGATCTGCTTGGCAAAGGTCCAGCTCGATTCGCTCCACTCCATCAGCTCGTCTTTTTCGAACCAACGCCAGACGGCGGCCGCGAGGATGAGCCCAAAACCCGCTGTGACGATCCACTTTGCGTGGTGGATTGTGGCCCAGATGCTGGTGTCTCCTGTGGCGGGTTTGCCCCAGTTGGCGAAGATCAGCACGCCGATCATGGCGGCGAAATAGAGCGCATCTTGCCAAAGCGCGCGGCCTGTCTCTTCGTCGGGCATGAGCACCGCCCCCTCGGCCTGTCGTGCCGCCTCTTCTTTGCGGAAGAGCAGATGCATCAAGAGCCCGATGACCACTGAGAAGGCCATGGCGCCGCCTGCCCGAGCGATGCCCAGCTCGGGCCCTAGCACACGGGCGGTGAGGATGATGGCGAGCACGTTGATGGCCGGCCCGGAGTAGAGGAAGGCGCTCGCGGGGCCTAGCCCAGCGCCACGTTTGTGAATGCTGGCGAAGAGTGGCAGCACCGTGCACGAGCAGACGGCGAGGATCGTGCCGGAGACGGCCGCCACAGGGTAGGCGACCCGTTTTTTGGCTGTGGGGCCCAGGTACTTCATCACGGTGCCCTGGCTGACAAAGACGCTGATAGCGCCAGCGATGAAGAAGGCAGGGACAAGACAGAGCAATACATGCTCACGCGCATACCAGCGCAGAAGCTCGAGGCCTTCGTCGAGGGCCGACATGAAGCGTGGGTTGTCTACGGGAAGAAACCAGCACACCGCAAAGATGAGCAGCATCAAGAGCAGCTTGGTGCGTTCCTTCATGCTAGCCGCCCCTTAGCGACACTTATAGCGCTGGAAATCGCGTGGCAATGTGGTCACATTGGCAACGTTGGTGCCAAAAAAAGCGGGGGATCACGCTCGCTCCTCGAGAACTTGGGTTGCGCAGGAGAAGAAGCTCATGACGCAAGGCGTGAGCAAGGTGTAGTACACAACGTTTCCTTCGCGTCGATCGTTCACGATCTGGTGGGCACGCAGCACAGCGAGGTGTTTGGAGACGGTGGAGCGATCGGAGCCCACGAGCGCTGTGAGTTCGCCCACGGAGCACTCACCCCGTGACAGGCGGTCGACGATCTTAAGCCGCGACTCGTTGGCCAGCGCTTTGAGCACCCGCGCTTGTTTTTTGAAGATGCTGTCTTTGCAGGGCGCCATAGGATCCTTCGCTAGGTGAACGAAAGAAGTGTGTGGCGACTTGGCCATATTGTCAAGCGCTCGCTGGGCCTAGATGAGACTCCATCAAGGCGGACGTTCGGAACTCCATGTGGCCTCATCCCCGCGTTCTTGCTGCCTGGGGTGAGGTCATACCACCGTGCAAACCCTGCTATCGTG
>JAFCZD010000408.1 GCA_019314525.1 Deltaproteobacteria bacterium | reverse complement strand
TCGAGGCGCGAGGCCAAGATCCTCGCCCGCCTGGCGGGGTCTCTGACGGTGCTACCCGCGGCAGAAGGGGCGAAGGTCAAGGAAGGTCAGATCGTCGCCCGCCTGGCCACGCCCGATCTGCGACAGCGCGCCAAACGCCTGGTCGCCGAAAGGAGCCGAGCCGAGTTGGAGGCCACCTTCCTCTGCGAACAACAAGGCATCGACGCAAAACTGGTGGCGAAGAACGCGATCCCCCGCACCCGCCTCGACTCGAGCAGCCATCGCTGCAAGAGCAGCAAGAAGGCTCTCGCGGCCGCCAAAGCTGGCCTCGCCGAGTTTGGGGCGACCCAAAGGAAATCCACCGAGCGCGCCCCCTTCGCCGGTTGGGTGCTCAAACACCTCGCTGAAGCGGGCGAGAACGTCTTCCCGGGTAAACCCGTGCTCCTGCTCGGCGGTGAGCAACTTGAGGTGCGGGTGAAGGTGAGTGAGCGCGACATGGCTCGCGGGATTCGTCTTGGCAGCAAGGTCTTGGTGCGCCGCCCCCACGGCGCAAAGAGAGAGGCTACTGTCTTGCAGGTGAGCCGCATCGCGCCCATGGCCGCCGGCCCAGGACGCATCGCCGAGGTAGGGATCGCCGTGCCTCGAGATGCTGCGATCAAACCGCTGCACGGCGCCTCCATCGACGTGGCGTTCGTGCTGCGCGAAGAAGAGGCCGCCACAGCTGTGCCGCTGCGAGCCGTACGCAGTGGGAGCGCAGCTGGCAATGCACAAAACAAGGCGACGCTCTACGTGGTGGAAGAGGGCATCGCCAAGGCCAAGCAGGTCACCCTCGGTGTCGCTGAGAAGGGCTGGATCTCCATCAGCCCCGCGCTGAAACCCAGCAGCCAAGTGGTGGTGAGCAACCTCGACGTGGTGCGCGAGGGCATGGCCCTTTACCCAGTGCTCGACCCTGGCGTGGGTGCACCATGAGCCTCACACGAGCCTTCGTGAAAAACCGCCATGCCGTCTGGGCGCTGGCCCTGGCGGCGGCGATCTTCGGCAGCCTGGCCTATGCCCGCATGCCCATGCAGCTCTTCCCCGACACCGCGCCTCCGCTGGTCAACGTCTTGACTCTCTATCCTGGGGCATCTGCCAGTGACGTGGCTGACGACCTCAGCCGCCCCCTCGAGGAGGAGTTCGCTGCGGTAGAGGGCATCGTCAACGTCAAGTCCAGCTCTCAAGACAACATCTCGACGGTAACAGTGGAGTTTCAATATCACCGCGACGTCAACCAAGCGGCCCTCGATCTGCAGAACGCCATCGCACGTATCCGCGACAGCCTGCCCCAAGGCATCAAGGAGCCGCAGGTGCTCAAGTTCAGCACCAACGACCGCCCCATCATCACCTTGGGCGTCGCCGCCAAGGACCTCAAGGAGGCGCGACGCTTGGCCGAAGATGTGATCTCTCCGCGCCTCCAACGCCAGGCGGGCGTCGCGGCGGTGGACGTCTTCGGCGGCGCCGTACGAGCCGTGGTGGTAGACGTGGACCTGCGCCGGGCCAAAGCCTATCGCCTGCCCCTGGCCAAGATCGTCGACGTGATCAGGCGCCAGAATGTGACGCTTCCCGCGGGCAGCCTGCGCACATCCACCAGCCAAACCAGCTTCCGCGTAGAAGCCCGCGTGCACGATCTCCAGCAGTTGGCGCGCTTGCCCATCACCCTGCCCGATGGCAGCCGCCACCTCTTGTCGGATTTGGCCACCTTGAAAGAGGGCACCCTCGACGACGACTCCAAATTTGCCATCGATGGCAAACGTTATATCGCCCTCGCCGTCTACAAGACCGAAGAGGGCAACACCGTCGACGTGGTGGACGCCGTGATCGCCATGACCAAGGTGCTCCAGGGTGAGTATCCAGGCTTCACCTTCACCGTGGGTGAGGAGAGCGGCACCTTCACCAAGACCTCCATCAGCAACCTCCTCGGCAATATCGGCCAAGCCCTGATCCTCGCGTCCATCGTGATCTTCCTCTTCATTGGCAAGACCAAGCTCTCTTTGGTGGCCATGGTCTCCATGCCCCTTTCTTATGGGATCACCTTCGCGCTGATGAAGCTCTCCGGCACTGAGTTCAACATGGTCACGCTCTCGGCGGTGATCCTGGCCGTGGGCATGGTGGTGGACGCCTCGGTGGTGGTGCTCGAAAACATCGACCGCCGGCGAAAGATCGACGGGCTCGACGCTGAAGAGGCCGCCATCCAGGGCACCGACGAGGTGCGCCTGCCCGTCTTCGCAGGCACCGCCACCACCCTGGCTGTGCTCGTGCCCTTGCTCTTCACCGGCGGCTTCACGGGCAAGACCTTTGGCCCCCTGGCCATGACCCTGCTCTTCGCCTTCTCCAGTTCGGTGGTGGTGGCGCTGGTCTTGGTGCCCGTGCTCGCGGTCTACACGGGCGGTGAGAGCCGTATAGATGACATCGGCTCGAAGATCGCCTCACCCTTTTCGTGGTTGATGGATCGCCTGCGCGATTTTTACCTGCTCATGCTGCGAGGAGCCATGCGCTTCCGCCTGCTCACCGTGGGCCTCGGGCTGCTGCTGCTGGTGGGCGGCGTGCGCATCATCGCCAGCCAAGGCATGGAGACCTTGCCCAAGATGGATGGCGGCAACTTCTACATCTCCCTCGAGACCCCTTCGGGCAGCTCGATCACCGAGACCGAGCGTGTGGTCAGAGAGGTCGAAGCGATCATCGGCAAAGAAAAGGAAGTGAGGAAGATTCAATCCCAGGTGGGCTTCGAAGCGGGCATGAAGTCCTCCGCGTCATCGGGCGCCCGAGGTCCCACACAGGGCTTCATCACCGTCACCCTCACCGATCGCACCAGCAGAGACGAATCCATCTGGGACATCGAAGCGCGCGTGCGGCTCAAGCTCCAGCGGGTGCCTGGCATCCGGGTGCTCACGGTGCGAGAGCTGGGCAATACAGCCAAAGCCACCACCGTGGCCCCCATCGTGGTGCGCATCTCCGGCGCCGATCCCCTCGTGCTCGACAAGCTCGGCGACGAGGTCCTCGCCCGCCTCTCGACGGTGGACTCCGTGGTGGAGCCCGTGCGCAACTGGCGCACGGACAAAAGAGAACTCAAGGTCGTCATCGACCGTCTGCGCGCCGGCCAAGCGGGCGCCAGCCCCGCCTCCATTGCCCGCCAAATGCAGATGGGCGCCGTCGGCGCACCCGCTGGCGAGTTCTACGGCCGCGCGGGCAGCCCGATCCCTGTCTGGGTGCGCTACGCGCGCCCCGAGGGGGTGGGCAGCGAGCAATTGCTCGACTATCCCATCCTGGTGCCCGGCTCCTCGTCGACGATCCCCCTACGCGCCGTGGCCTCCCTCTCACCCTCCGTGGGCCGAGGCGTGGTCACCCGTGAAGACCAAGCGGCCACCTTGGACGTCACCGCTTTCGTGGCGGGGCGCACCATGAGCTTCGTGCTCGCAGACGTCGAACGCTCCCTCAAGCCCATCAAGGCCCCCGCGGGCTATCACATCATGTTGACGGGAGAGAAAAAGGACCTTGGCGAATCAAAGAAGGAGCTCGGCGGCGCTCTGCTGATCTCTCTGCTCGCTGTATACCTCTTGCTCGTGGCGCAGCTCCGGTCGTTCATCCACCCGCTGACGATCATGATGTCCATCCCCCTGTCTTTGATCGGTGTCGCCCTCGCGCTCTTGGTCACCGGCAAGCCCGCCTCTATGCCCGTGATGGTGGGCATGATCCTGCTGGTAGGCACGGTGGTGAACAACGCGATCATCCTGATCGACTTCATCCGGCAAGCCCGCGAGGGGGGGACCGAGGTCAAAGAGGCCATCGTTGACTCCGTGAAGACACGCTTCCGCCCAATCATGATGACGTCCCTGTCCACCATCGTGGGCATGATCCCCCTCGCCGCCGAGTGGGCGCTCGGGGCTGAGCGCTTCGCTCCCCTCGCTGTGGCCGTCATCGGCGGCATGAGCGCCGCCACCCTGCTCACACTGGTGATGATCCCCGTGCTCTACAGCCTCTCCGAGAGCCTCAAGTCGGGCCTCGGCCGGCTCTTCCGCTCGCTCCGCCCGCAGAGCTCATCGGCGCTCTTGATCGTGCTCGCTGGCGCCAGCTTCGCCGGTGCCGCCCTCACCCTGCCCGCCAACGCACACGCCAACGTACACGCCCAAGGTGAACGCCGCCTGAGCGTCGATCAGGCCTTCACCTTGGCCACTGCGAGCAGCGAGGCGCTCAAATCCGTGGGGGAAGAGCGCCTCAGCGCCACGGCCCGGCGCAAGAGCGCACGTGGGCGCCTCTTGCCGCAGCTCTCGGCCCAGGCACGCTACAGCCGCCTCAGCAGCGTGGAGCCGGGCGCGATCACCATGCCCCAGCTCGTACCAGGGGCGCCTGCGCAAACGATGCAGCTCGGCGAGAAGATCACCGATGTCTTTTTCATGCGGCTCTCGCTGAGCCAGCCGCTCTTTTCGGGGTTCGGCATCATCAACCACTATCGCGCCAGCAAGACGGGTGAGACGATCCTCCGCCGCCAAGAGACCCGTCAACGCCAAGACCTGCGCCTCCAGGTGGAGCGCAGCTATTTTGCGCTCTACAAGGCGCGACTCTTCGAGTCGGTCACCGCGCGCTACCTCTCCTTCGTCGAGGACCACCTGGCCAAGGTGAAGATCCTCGGGGCCGCAGGGCGCTCCACGCAGCTGGCCGTCACCAAGGCTCGGGCTCGGCGCGCAGAGGTGCAGACGACCTTGCTCAAGGCAAAGATTGGCGTGCACCGCGGGGCGCTAGCGCTCAACATGCTCTTGGGCCTGAGCGCAGACACCAAGGTCATGCTCGCCTCCCAGCCCAGCGTGCCCAAGCTCGAGGCCGTGGGGACGGGCGCTGACCTCCAACGCAAAGCCCTCCAAGAGCGCCCCGTGCTCTTGATCGCCCAAGACCGCACCAAACAAGCCACCCAGCGCGCCAAGAGTGCAGGCGCTGGGCTCTGGCCGCATCTGGCGCTCCAAGCGGGCGTCAACCTCGCCAGCCCCAACGAACGCTACTTCCCGCCCAAAAACGAGTTCAACGGATCGTGGGACGTTTCGCTGGTGGTCTCATGGACGGCGTGGGATTGGGGCAAGACCTGGTACCAGAAACAAGCCGCCGAGGCAGACGTGCGACGCGCCAGGCTGGGCTTGAAGGGCCTCCAACGCGCCGTCTCGTTAGAGGTGGCTCAGCTCCGCAGCGGCCTGCCGAATTATCTGCAACAGATCGCCGCCGCAGAGCAAGCGGTGGTCGCCGCGAAGGACGCGCTAGACGTGGCGTCGAGCCTCTTCGCCGCCGGCCGCGTCGCGAGCACCGAGGCGTCGCGAGCACCGAGGTGCTGGACAACCGACTCGCCCTCGCCCGGGCCAGCGCCACCCTCGTGGAAGCGAAGGTCGAAGCCCACCTCGCCGAGGTCCAGCTCCGCCGCGCGACGGGCAGCTGGTAGGTTTGCACGCCCCACCGCCCCGCGCTCGACTGAACCTTTCCCGTGCACCCCTTATGACAAAAACCACAAGTCTCGCCGTGAAAGGTCAACATCGCCTGCCAAAATGTGCTCCCACCTCCCGCTAAGGTGCTCCGTTCACCTTGCCCAGGCATCCGCAGGCCTCGCCCTCGGCTCCCAGAGACTGGACGCGCTAGATTTGGGGGCCTGCCCGATGCTCTCAGGAGCGGAGGGCAGCCATGTATCGCACGCCGGTCACGCCTTGGGGCGCACCAGCGTTTTGTTGCTGCTCAAGTGTCGTGGTACCCCGAAAGCCAGGCGACGACGCGGGGCCGCGGGGCGCCAGAAGACGCGCATGAGGCACCAGCCATTGTGTCGTGGGCCTTCTTCTGATCCAGGGTGATCAGCAGGCGCTGATCAGCGTCTTGATGGTAGACCAGAGCTTCGCTGCCTCTGGGGCTTTGGCCCCAGGTCGAGCGCCAGCCAGGACAAAGCCAATCAACGAGCCATGCACAATGATCGCCAGGGTCTGAACGTCCACCCCTTCTCGCAACATGCCCGCCGCCTTGGCCTCCGCCAGGCATTCCCTCAGGAAGTCCACCGAGCGCACCTTCCAATGGGTAATGCGGTCTGCCGCCATACCCTTGGACGCATGCACCAGCTGCTCAGACTGAATCAACCGCACGATATTATAATGGGCCTGGCTCACCTTGACGCGCTGCTCGAAGAAGAGGCCGAGCCGCACCAGAGGATCGGGATCCACCGGTGGAAAACCCGCAAAGAGCACCTCCTCGGCGCGATCCAGCGCTGCATCGACGATGGCCACCTTGTTGGGGAAGTGCCGAAAAATGGTGCCCTCAGCGATGCCCACCTCTTTGGCGATGGCGGTGGTGGTGAAACGCCTCAAGCCCTGCTCCGAGAGGATCTTCAGCGCTGCTTCGGCGATCTGTTGCTGGCGTGCTTCGGTGGATTGGCGTGCAACCATCGTGTGCTCCTGGAGGGTGACCTCTCCGTTACATGCGAGCAAATACTCACTTGCAAATATGCGGTGCACCCAAGAGGTTGTCAAATGCGATCGGTGGCCTGTAGCCTGCCAGTGCATAGTGGATCGGCACGGAATTCAAAGAAGGCCAAAGGTCGACAAGGACATGACGAGAAGCTTCAGGCCCATGTGGGGCATAATACTCGGGTTGGCCCTAATCACCGACGTGACATTCGCTGGACCAGACGGCATTTGCCCAGGTTCGGCAACCTACCACCTGCGGGATGGTGTCGGGGCGTGCATCACGAAGACTGGGCAGCGTCACGGCCAATTCGGCTACTCCCCAAAGGACGGAAGCCATGTGAGGGGCAAGTGGCGCCGGGGAAAACGGCACGGGGGTTGGCTCATCCAGAACACCGAGGGCGCGACGGTCGGCTGGGTCGAGTATCGACACGGCACCGGCGATCACGTGGCCTTCTACGGCACCGGCCACATCCGGGAGCAGGGAATCCTAGGCCGCGGAAAACGACTCGGGACCTGGTTGTTCTTCGAAGAAGACGGCGGATTGGAGGGGATCGTTCGC
>JAFCZD010001021.1 GCA_019314525.1 Deltaproteobacteria bacterium | reverse complement strand
CACGCGATGCCCAAAAGCCGCGCTGAGATACAGGTCCAGCCATGGGGCGAAGCTATAGCAGAAAGTGGCGCGATGAGGCCAGCGCGGAGGTCATGTGCCATGCGTGTGCCAGGGCGCCAGAGCGGTGGCACACAAACATTCAATGATTCTCACGAATGTGTTGTGGCGCACGGCTTGCATCTTAAACAGCCTTGCAGTTTGGCTCGCTCAAACAGCCCTGGAGAAGACCGATGACTCATAGCAAGAGATGCATGGCGTTCTTGGTGGTGATGTTCATGACCAGCTGCGGGGGGCAGACGCCCAGCGCTTCGCTTGACACTGGCGCCACTGACACTGGCCAAACTGACGCTGACAATGGCTCCTGCACATGGAATGGCGTGGTTTATCAGGTTACTGAGAGCTGGAAAGATGATTGCAACGACTGCTGGTGCCAACTCGGAATGGGCATCTGTACTGGGAGGTACTGTGGGGACGGTTGGGGGGCTGTGGTAGACGCGGGCACTGACACAGAAGTCCTCGACGCTGAGGTCCTCGATATCAGTGGGCCCCGATTCTATTGTGGCACAACCACCTGCAACGGCGCCCTCCAACAGGTCTGCGTGCACCCTTGCTGCGGTGGCCCAGCACCCGAGTGCATGCCGAAGCCCGAAAATGGAGTCTGTCCGACGGACTCCATTGAATGCATGCAGGAAGACGGCACCGCCGGTTGCGAGACGACCTGCACGCCGGACCCACCCTACTGCGCTGACGCCGCGCCAGAACCGCGCCAGAAGGCTGTGAGGTGTACGTGGAGAGCTTATACCCTCACGCATATTGTGCCTGCCCTTGAACTTGAGTGGCCCGGGCTCTCAGAGCAGGCCTCGGCGCTCCAGCAGCGGCTCGATCTTGGGCTCTCTGCCCTGGAAGCGCTTGTAGAGCACCATGGGGTCTTCGCTTCCGCCCTTCTCGAGCAGCTCGCGGAAAGCGCGCGCGGTCTTGGCGTCGAAGAGGCCTTCTTTCTTGAAGGTGGCGAAGGCGTCGGCGTCGAGCACCGCTGACCAGAGGTAGCTGTAATAGCCTGCCGCGTAAAAGCCACTCGAAAAGATGTGCCGAAAGTTCGTGCTCGTATAGCGGGGGATGATCTCGGAGATGAGCCCGATCTTCTTCGACACGCCCTCACCAAAGGCGTCCACATCGACGCCCTCCACCGACTCAAGCTGGTGCCAGGCAAGGTCGAGATAGCTCGCCGCCAGGTACTCCAGCGTGCCGAAGCCTTGGTTGAACGTGGCCGCCTTCTTCAGCTTGGCGATGAGCGCGTCGGGCATGGCCTCACCCGACTCGAAGTGCTTGGCGTAGTGCTTGAGGACCTCAGGCTCAGTCGCCCAGTTCTCCATGATCTGCGAGGGCAGCTCGACGAAGTCGACCTTGATCTCGTCCGCCGATGATGGGTAGACGGTCTTGTTGAGCAGCGAGTGCAGGGCGTGGCCGAACTCGTGAAAGAGTGTCTCGACCTCCTCCAGGCTGAGCAGCGCAGGCTGCGCGCCTGTGGGGCGAGTGAAGTTGCCCACGTTGGTGACGATGGGCGTGGCGGTCTTTCCGTGGTGCACCACATGGTCGCGGAAACCGCCGCACCACGCGCCACCGCGTTTGCTCTTGCGCGGGAAGTAGTCGACATAGAGCAGGCCCACGTGACGACCGTCGGCCTCCTTGACCTCGTAGGTCTTGACCTCGACGTGGTACACGGGGAGGTCGTGGCGTTGCACAAAGGTGAGACCATAGAGCCGTGTCGCCACCCAGAAGGCCCCGCCCAATACATTGTCGAGCTTGAAGTAGGGTCTGAGGGCGTTGTCATCAAGTTGGTATTTGGCCTGCCGCACTTTTTCGGCGTAGTACCACCAATCCCACGGAGCCAACGCAAACTTCGGCTTCTCAGCACCATCGATGATCGCCTGCATCGCCGCGACCTCGCGTTTTGCCGCAGGCAACGCACCTGCCCAAACGCGATCGAGCAACTTGGCCACAGCGGCAGGCGTCTTGGCCATGCGCTCTTGCAGGGCGAAGGTCGCCCAATCCTTCGCGCCGAGCATCTTCGCCTTCTTGATGCGCAGGGCCATGATCTTCTTGATCAGCTCGCGGTTGTCGTGGGCGTTGCCGTTGCTCCCGCGACGAATGTAGGCCTTGAACATCTTTTCGCGCAGGTCACGACCTCGGGCTTTGGCAGCCTCCGCAGCCGCCGTCACGGCGCGCGCCGGTAATCCACTGAGGTCATCCTTCTTGTGCAGCACGAGCACAAAACCATTGTCCTCCTTGCGCACGTTCTGCCCAAAGGCGAGCATCGACAGCGCCAACTCCTTGTTGACCTGCTCCAGCTTGGCCTTCTGCTTGGCGTCGAGCTCAGCCCCGTTACGCACGAAGTCCAGATACAGCTCTTCGAGCAGCGTGCGCTCTTCAACGCTCAACGCGAGCTCTGCGCGAGTTGCATAAACCGCCTTCACGCGAATGAAGAGCTTCGGATCGAGCAGGATCCTGTCCTTATGGGCCGCCAACAATCCTGTCCTTATGGGCCGCCAACAAAGGTGCGATGGTCTTGGCGATCTTGTCCAAGGCGTCGTTGGTGTCAGCCGCGAGTAGGCTGTGGAAGATGCGTGACGTACGTGCAAGCGACATCCCGCTGAAGTCGAGGGCGGCCACGGTGTTTGCGAAGTTGGGCGCAGCTGAATTATCGACGATGCGCCCAACACCCTCAAGCTGCTCCTTGATGCCGGCCTGCAGCGCGGGCAAGAAATGTTCAACGCGGATCTTGTCGAAGGGTGGCACGCCGAAGGGTGTCTTGAACTCTCCGAGGAGCGGATTCGAAGTCATGCTTTCTGCGGTCACGGGCGCTCCTTCTGGCGGCGAGTGATGGGCGCAGGCGCCCAAGGTCGCGAACAGGATCAAGAGC
>JAFCZD010000407.1 GCA_019314525.1 Deltaproteobacteria bacterium | reverse complement strand
CGCAGCGGAATGCGGTAGCGCTCTTTGTGTTTGTCGTAATGGGCCTGGAGCAGGAGCTGCTCCTCGATCATTAGCTCGAGTTGTCGCAACAGCATGCGTTTGTCTTGGCGGTGGTGTTGCTTCAACAAGGCGGATTGCTCGTTGACGCGTCCGAGCAGCTGCGAGGCCCGGATGGGGGTGTTGCCCACCTGAGCGAGGATTTCACCTGTGCCTTGAGTGAGTGGGTTCTTGGCGGTGCCCGCTTCGGATGTCGGTGGGGCAGAGGAGGTGCAGCTGAGGGCCAGCGAGAAGGGGATCAGCAGGAGTCTTTGGATGTGCATGGGAAGTCTTTGCGGCTTTGGAAAGAGGGCCTAGTTGCTGTTGAAGGTATTCTGCGCGCCACCCTCTTGGGCATGGCCGCTCATCATCCTGTTGATCTGAGCTGAGATCAGGTTGCTGAGAGAGGCCATGGGCGCACCTGAGCCATTGAAGGCGACAGAGTCGAGGATGATGGAGCCATCGCTATCGGTTCCTTGGTTGGCATCATCGAGGTTGTCACGGATGGTCACCGAATAGCTGTAGCCACCGGCTCCGCCAGCGCAGGTGCCGACGACAGGATACCAAGGTAAGACGGTCGTAGGGGTTGTGAGGATGGTATCCCAGGTCGCCCTATTGGCTATGATGGTATTCTTTGCTGCTTGGAGACCCATTTCGGCGCAGAAAAAGGCGCTCTTACGTTGCAAGTGGCCACCAGCAGCACGCCGGGTGGAGACGCCCACCGTTAGGCTGTAGGCAGCAACGAACATCAGCGAGGCGCCGATGACGAGCACGAAGGGCATGGCACCGCCACGTTCACTGCGCTCCATGCGCTCTTGCTTCAGAGAAGGCTCGCTTGAGGAAGCGGGACACGATATTGGCTGCTCTTTCATTGCCGCACCGCCACAGTGGTGGAGAGTCTTACCCGATAAAATCCGTCGGGGCCGCGAAGAGGCCTGTCCTCAGTGGCTGGCACCGTCAACTGCGCACCCTCTTGATCGGTGGCGGAGCGCGCCACGATGGTAATGCGGATTGCACGTAGGTTTCCAAGGTTACAGATATCGACAGGGATGGTTTCTCCGCTGACGTTGAAGACCCATTCATCGAGTCCGGTGCCTGTGGTGTTTTCGACGCCGAGACGACCATCAGGCGCGCTGCCGTCTGCCCCATCGATGCCAAGGGCAATCTGCATATCTTCGATGTCGATGGCTGTGGGCTCTGTGGTGCCTCCGCCAGCGCTGTCGGTGACCAAGAGAGCCGTACGGCCGAGAAAGGTCCCCACCTGGAAGAGCTGCCAGCGCACCTGGAGCATGGTGCGTCCCAGGGCGACCGTTGCGGGCTCGGCGTAGACTCCTCCGTTCTTGGCCATGCAAATCGGTCCAATGGGGCAACCCACCGTTGTAGCGTCGCCAGTGAGCCTGAAGAGCACTGCGTTGTCATAGTTGGTGATCATCGCCCAATCATTGGTCTTCAGCGGCGGCGTTAGACCATCAATGGTGAGAAAATCTACAGAGGTCATCCCGGGTGTTACGTCTGCCGCGAGGCCGCCCCACGCCGAGCCCGTGGGGCTGATGATGCGCATCTCATCGGGCCCCGCGCTTGAGTTGGTCACCTCGATGATTGGCACCAAGGTTCCTGAGGGTGCAACGATCGTCCCAGCCATGCCAAAGGGGCGCGTCCCATAGGGGTTTGGACACTGAGTCGCGCCCGTGGGAAGGTTTGCGACATCGTTGAGCACGACCACGCCAAAGGGCATGCCTGATTTGATGCCCGCGAGCTGCATGGAGAGCGCGTTGAGTGTTGAGCGCGCAGAGTCTAGCAACCCAGTAGTCACAGACTGTTTGCGGCTGCTGGCCTGTTGGCTCGAGAGCGCCATGAAGGTGCCTGTTGCGAGGATCGAAAAGAGGAGTAGAGAGATCATCAACTCCACCAAGGTCACACCGCGCTCGTTGTTTTGTCTGTCTTTGTCCATAATAGTCATGGGCCCGCTGGGGCGCGCATTGAAACATAGCTGGATACATATTCGCCCATCCCAGCAGCTGGATTATCTGTGGGACGCTCGTTCACCTGGACGCTCAGGTTAAACCCCCCAGGTGCGCTTCCAACGATGGTCTGAGTGACAAAATAGGCCCAAGGGCCATCGGGGTGGGTATCAACACAAGGGCCAACGGTGCCAACCACTCTTAGCTCGTAGGAATAGCATGTTGTAGCTGCGCCAGAGGCGGCGAGCGTGCTGTAGTCGCTTATATGAAAGTCCTCAACGTGTCGTTGGGCGAGGGCCACCGCCGCGGACGTTTGCCGTGCCTTGCGGTTGCCCTGCATCACCGCGACTTGCATGGCAAGGGTGCCGGAGAGCACGATGGTCACCAACACGAGGGCCACCAACATCTCGACCATGGTGAAGCCCCCTTCACTCTGGGTTTGTCTCAGTCGAGTCGTCATCACCATTTTCCCATTTGGTAGGCATAGCCCGTCGTGCCAAAGACGAGAACCTTGCTCTGATAGATGGCGTTGCGATCTTGCAAGAAGACCGTGAAGCCTGTTCGATTTCCCGCGCTATTGGCCACTGTTCCGTCGGGGGTGAAGATGATGAACCCGTTTGGGGCTGCTACAGGGAGAGCTACCTTTGCAGCCAAGGCGCCTTGGGAGACGGTGTTGATCTGCGCGTCACCACTACCAATGACGTCGGCGAGGCGCAGCCAGACGCCAGAAGCGGGTAACGTGGGGCAGGTTCCCGCGACGAACGTGGCGTTTCCCGGCACCGATGCGCGATCGATGGTGAACGCTTTACCATCCGTCCGAAAGGTGACGCAGACCACCGAGCGCGTATCTAACGCGGTGTTGCGGGCTTGTCGCAACCCAATGAGCAGCCGGCGGCTGAAGAGATCCATAGCCCCTTGGTTGTCGGTGCGCGCCAGGCCTTGACCGATAGCGGCGGCCAGGACGCCAATGATGGCCACAGTGACCATCAACTCCGTGAGCGTCATCCCCGCTTCTTTGTGCTCTTGGCGTTGTCCAGGCATCTCCCTAGAGCCCCTCATTGATGGTCCAGAGCTTCCGTTTTTGGCTGTTTGCGCGTAGCTCAGTGTAGGTGCCACCTTGGTTGTCCATGTCCGCCTGAGCCCGGATATAGTACCAAGCATTGCCTGCTCTCATGCCCATACTTGTTGCTGTGGCGTCGAGGCCGTGAGGGGCGGTGCTGGCAACCACTTCATAGCTGAAGAATGTTTTGCCATTGTCTGGTTTCATCCGGCTGCCAAAGCAAAGGTTCCACGCAGCAGCGGGGGTGCCCCAGGCGCGGGCCTCGAAGCCAGCGGCTAGCGCGGGTTGCCATGTTCCGGCTCCGGTGGCGTTACAATAGGTGCCTGTGCGCTCGAAATATCCCTCCTGCGCCATCTGGATACGCCCGATGGTCTCCCGAGCGCTGACGATGCGGGCGCTTCGTATATACTTCGAATAGCCCACCACGGCCACGGTGGTGAGGATGGCGATGATAGCGACAACAATCATCAGCTCGATCAAGGTTATGCCAGCCTCAACGCTGGGGCGAACGGTGCGCTTCATGGAAGACTCTTCTCCTTGTTCGCAAGGCGACCATTATCGGCCGCTTTTCGAGCGTGCGCTAATTCTTCAGATGCGGCAACCAGAGTCGCAACCGACTGACGCTGTTTCCTGAGATGTTTGCCTGTGGGGCTGTGGCGGTCCCATGGAGGATTCCGCTGTTTTGCTGTATTGAGATGCCTCGTGCCGAAGCGGAGACCACACGACCACTGGTGCTTACGCTGAGGCTGGCGCCCGTCATACCTACGGTCGCCAATGTGCTTGCCAGGGCGGGTAGTGCGCCACTGATATCAGAGACGTAGATCGTTCCCGCGGCGCCAGCAGAGGACCAGCCGCTGAGCTGATCTACCAGTGCCTCGCTGCTCTGAAAGTAGATATCCGAATTGACGACCACAGGGGCTGTGTAGACCCGCTCTCCGGGTGCCATGGTGTGAATCACCGTGTGAGGCTGAGGGGTATTTCCTTGTGAGATCTTCGTCAGCACCACAACCTTCTGCTTGGTGCTAACGTTGGAGTTTGCCCAGGAGATGCCTCCCGTGGCGAGCGCCAAGTTGAGGTCACCAGCGCTGTCGCGGTAAAGAGACATGGGGCCTGCGATAGGATAATCGCATTTGCCTGCCGTCCCTGACAGGACGGTGTTGGCGTCCCAACGTTGCACAGGGCTGGAGGAAGGGCTTCCGAGGTCCATCTCCCAGACGCGCCCCTCCAAGTCGGCAAAATAGGCGTGAGTCTGGTAGCCCATGCCTCCATCGCGGTCGACGAGCATCACCCGTGGGGGCACATTGTTGGGCTCGAGCAGGCCGTTGGGCAGCTTTCGCGTGTAGTCGATGGATTTCTTGAAGAGTACGCTGCCATCGGTGGCTTTGACCACATAGAGGCGCAAACCGCCTTGTCCGCCTGTGGCATTTCCAATATTGGTGGTGAACACCGCTACAGGCTCCAGGGTGCCTGCTACGTCGATAACGCCCAGGGCTGCTTTGCGGGTGCCACCCATGTCGGCGGTGCTCGTGGCGGGGATTGCAGAGGTATTTCGATCAACGGTCCAGAGGATGTTGGGCCCCGCCACACATGCGGTGATGGCACGCCCTTCAGGGTAGTGGGTAGCTGGGTTTGCGGGGTTGGGGTCCGGTTGAGATACATCCAGCGCGTATACAGCGTGCCCCATGGCTCCCGCAGTGATGGTCAACAGCGTAACCCACTCCTTGTGACCATCATTGCCGGCGTGGCCAGTGGCGTTGAGAAAATCACCATAAACATCCACTACCGAGGGTGAGCCTTGGACGGCGGCCTTGTTCTCTTTGAGCTTGGCGAGCTGGTCGGGAAGAATGAAGCTCCAGAGTTCTTTGCCGAAGGACCCCTTCTGTCCTTCAACATCCTTGACCTCGAAAGCATGCAACATACCATCATGACTGCCGACATAGAGCACCGCAGGGCGTTCAAGACCGTCCTTGAAGGTGATCTCGGGGCTGTGAACAACAAGGGCAGGCGAGGACTGATCGATGCCTCCCAAGGGTGCGCTACGTATGGATTCGATGAAACCCCTTATTCCGGGAATGCTCCCGATGCCCACGAGGGGTTGAAGAATCAGCTCCGTGCTTGTTGTAATGGACCGGCGCACGGTTCCAGTGGTTGTGTAGATGTTGCGGCCTGGCTTGGGTTTGCAGAGGGAGAGGGCGCCATCCCATTGGCAATCAAGGGCGCGTGCCAGACATGCCGTGTTGTCCAGCTTGCTGCAGCCTGCACCCCAGATGTCTGTGGGGCCAGGCCAGGTGATGGCGGTTGGTGTGGCGAAGTTGTTCACAGTCGCATTGAGGTTTGTGAGGTCGTAGGCGCGCAGGTGTCCGGTGGTGAGCGGGAAGTTCCAGGCTGCCACGTTGGAGGGGTTGAAATAGA
>JAFCZD010000406.1 GCA_019314525.1 Deltaproteobacteria bacterium | reverse complement strand
CACACGGCTGACCTTGGTGACGAGCTGCTCATCCATATCTGGTGGCAAAGACTCTTCGGGCCTCTCAGCTTCAGCCTTCTTCTTGCCTTCAGCCTTCTTGCCTTCAGCCTTCTTGCCTTCAGCCTTCTTGCCTTCAGCCTCAGCCTCAGCCTTCTTCTCGCCTTCAGCCTCAGCCTTCTTCTTGCCTACGGCCTTCTTGCCTACGGCCTTCTTGCCGACGGCCTTCTTGCCTACGGCCTTCTTAGCAGCCTTCTTCTCGCCTTCAGCTTTCTCCTCAAGCTCACCCTCGAGCGACCCCAGCAGCAAAACAATCTTGTCGTTGTAGTCACCATGGCGCAGGGACTTCATCAACAACTTGTGCTGCGCCTGCATCCGCCTCTTGACGGCCTTCTCGTGGCCAGCCTGCTCAACAAGGTCCTTGTACTCGATCTTGGCCGACGCAATGATCACACCACCCATGTAGCAATGAGTGAAGATGTGCGACTTCTCCGTGCCCGAGTCTTCGGTCTGCACGTGATAGATCCGGTTCTTATACCGGATGTTGTGATTGTAACCTTGGAGCGGAGGGCGCGACGCCATCTTATTCCGGGATCGTCTTAGTGGTTGATAACAAACGCAATATATGGGCGCCCGTTGTCGATATCATCAGGTAATGTAACATCTGAACTCGCTCCTCGCCAATGGCCTTATTGCACCTTGACCTCAGAGGCCTACAAGACCCAAAACATACATCTCTCAGCCAAGCTTGTGCTACCCTCTGCGCCCGACGAAAGAGGAGAGCAATGACTGCCCAAAATCTCCAGCTACGATTCGAAGCTCGCATGCGCGAACTATTGGTGATGTTGCCCTATGATCTCAAAGTGCTCTTTGCGGTAATGACGGACGCCAATCTAAGCTTGGAGGCCCGCCAACTCGCCACTGGAGCGGTAATCTATTGCCTTTCTCCATCAGACCCGATCCCCGACTCTATGGGGGTCGTGGGCTTTGCGGACGATGTTGTGGTGGTACGTCTTTCGCTCGCGCGGCTGCAAGAAATGAGTGAAGAGGGGTTCTCGGACTACCCGACGCGTTTTGGCGAACAATTCGCTCCCCTTGACGATGACATCACGCTCCTACGGGAATACCTCGGCGAGAGCGTGGGCTGGGTTGATGATCGCCTCGGCCGATTGCACGAAATGAAATACAAAGGGCAAACGGTCACAACATACGTGAGCGATGAAGAGATGGGGCAACGTCTCTATGAAGAGGGCCTCGCTTTCACCACTGACTATGAGATCGACGAAGAGACAGCCACCAAGCTCAGTGGTGAAGCTGTGCTCGAGGCCTTCACCAAGGTCTTCAAGGTAGAGAACCAACGTAAGCGTCAGTAAATGACAACACAGCCCATTGGTGTCTTCGACTCAGGCCTTGGTGGGCTCACCGTCGTGCGCGCGCTTCAGCGACGCCTTCCCCATGAACAGCTGGTCTATTTGGGGGACACCGCGCGCGTCCCCTATGGCACAAAATCCGCCACGACGGTGATCCGCTACGCTTCCCAGATCGCACAATTCTTGCTCGCCCTCGACGTGAAATATCTGGTCGTGGCCTGCAACACCGCATCGGCCCACGCACTAACCTATTTAGAGCAAACCCTCCCCATCCCCGTATTGGGCGTTGTAGAACCAGGCGCCCACGCTGCGGCGGGGGTGTGCGGTTCAGGGCAGGTCGGCGTCATCGGCACCTTGGGCACAGTGGACAGTGGCGCTTATCAACGTGCGATTCAGCTCATGCGACCTGACCTCACAATCTTTTCCCAGCCCTGTCCCCTGCTGGTCCCCCTTGCTGAAGAGGGGTGGCTCGAACACCCAGTCACTTCCGAGGTCGTCAGACACTATTTGCAGGAGCTACAGGCCCATGCAGGAAACCTCGACACCTTGGTGTTGGGCTGCACCCACTATCCCCTCTTGAGGCAGGTCATCGCTTCAGAAGCTGAGCGTGTCTTTGGTCACCCTGTGAAGCTCGTGGACTCCGCCGAAGCCACAGCTGAAGCCGCCGAAGGCGACCTCCGGGAACGAAACTTGCTGAGTAAGGCACGACTTGAGGCTGACCGCTTCTTCTTCACCGATGTGAACCGTTTCGCAGAGGTCGCTGGGCGCTTTCTCGGCCGGCCAGTCACAGGGGCAGAGCTGGCCGACCTCTCCATCTGACCTTCAAGAGCCGAGAACCCTTAGTTCCTATATTGTCAGATACTTACCGACAAGGGTTCCGCTCTCCTACCCCTTTTGTGAAAAGCCTATGAGGCGGGTTGACTTCCCACCCAAATTCCCTCTTAATGCCTAAGAGGGCAGCGGCCAAGGTGGCCAAACGACTGTCTTTACGGGATATTTAAGTTGCAAGATACGGAAGACTCAAAACCTCCGCCTAGTCGTTTTAGAAGCGCAGCCTGAGCCCACGGTCGATTCTCCTGAATCCGGCCAAGTGGGTCGGAAAGGAGCCATCCCATGGGGAGTACCAACTAAATATCAAGCCCGTCATCTTCAGCGGACGGGATCGCATCGACGCCAAGCGCCGAGCGATGGATTATTGGTATCGTCACCCGCGCCAGTCGGGGCTAACTTTGCGAGAGTTTTTGCTTGCTTGTCGTCTCACCTCAGACGACGTCATTACGTTCTACCCCGCCACTCGCCGCGCCTAGAGATTCTTCACGAACAGACTTCATTGCACTCCTTGAGGGGCTGGCTATGCTCCCTGGGCATGGAACTGGAGATGCAATCATGAAGCCACTGGGTGCACGAGAGAGATGGGACACACGCTACTCCACGGAGGAATACCTCTTTGGTGAAGAGCCCTCGTCCCTGCTCACCGAGGCCACCTTTCCCGCTGAGGGCCAAGCCCTCGATATCGGCTGTGGTGAAGGGCAAAACGCCGTCTACTTGGCTCAGCAAGGGCTCGAGGTGGTGGCTGTAGACATCTCAGTGGTGGGGCTGCGCAAAGCACGACGTCTCGCGGCAGCCCGTGGTGTAGAGATCCGGGAGCTGCTCTCCGACATCGAACTGGCAGGCATCCCCAAAGGTCCCTTTGACGTGATCGTCTGTATCCACTATGCACAACGTGAACTCGCGGCACAGATCGTGGATGCGCTGAGCCCTGGGGGCTTGTTGTTGATGGAGCTTCACACTTTGGAGAACCTCAAACATAGCCCCACGCCCTCCCGCACCCATCTGATCAACACCAACGAACTCATCACTTGGTTCCCTCAGCTCTTCATTGAGAGCTACCGTGAAATAAGTGACGAACACAAAGCCGTGGCCCAGCTCGTCGCCCGCAAGGGTCGCTGACCAGGACCCTCCCTTCGAGAAACGAAGAAACGAAGAAGCGATGCAACCGCCCCATTACGCCTTCTATGCCCTCGCTGACGAGCTCTCTCTCGACGCAGTGCGCGAAATCATCCATGACCTCGGCCTCGATGAGAGCTGGCTGCGTATCACTGAAACCACGGCCTGCTACGAAGAGCGGCCCCTGCTCCAGATCGAAATCTATGACCTCGACACGGGTGAGCCCGTCTTCGCCGAAGAGATCGGCCTGACCCTCGCAGCAGAGGGGCGTAGCGCGCTCACGGTGGGCTCACATCCAGAGGAAAACGAGGTCGCCTTCGCGCTCTACCAGGACGGAGAACTCTCGTTCATGTGGGCCGGAGATCCGGACGATTTCGAGGCGGAAGACGAAGAGGGTAACGAGCACAAGGGACGATCTGGCTTTGAACACATCTTCTCTGACCTCACGGGGGCCCGCTTCGACGACTACCTCCAAGCCACCTCTGTGCGGCCAGACGCTGGGGACCAGGCCGACGATCAAACGCTCCTGCTGCTGCGTGGCCGTTATGTTGCGTTGCCTGCTGGAAGTGAGCGCGTCCCTGAGCTTCATTCCTTCCACGAAGCTGAGCTCGATATCGCAGAGAGCGACGAAGATCGCATGGCTCTGCTCCTACTCGATGTACGCCTCGTGGAGGAGCTGTGGAAAAACCAGCCTGCGGCCACAGTCTCTGCCTTCCTCGAGGCGATCGCGCCCTCACGAGAGGGTGTCCTTGGCCCTCTCACTGGCGCCTTCTCAGAGGTGCGGCAGTTCATTGGAGAACACCCCAGCGACCAGCCCTTGGCCACGACCAACACCCCACCCTTGACCGCCTATGAGCTCCTCGCCATGGCCACCGCCATCGCCTTCTCCGGTGGGCACCGGGTCTCCCACTACGATGAACGCTTCTTCCCGCTGCTCTCGTTGAACCCAGGGGGAGATCTCGAGCGGGTGATCAGCGACGAGCTGGACGAGATCGCAGACCTTGGCCTGCTGAGCGCAATGTCTGAGGTCCTCCCCTATTCTGCCCCCGAGGGGCAGATGTTGGAGAGTATCGGCGATGAAGAGCTCGCTCCGCTGGCCCCGTGGGCTGTGGATGATCAGGGCGGCTACGAGGGGTCGATCTTCCTGCTCGATCCCAAGCGACTGATCACCTCCCTCGGCGCCTTCTCAGAGGTGAACTTTGGAGCACGCTGTGAGCAGTTTGCTGCCGCGTGGTGTCAGCTGGCCAGTGATGGCAAAGAAGACAGCCAGGCTTGGCGAGAGGCCCGCTTCGCCCGCGACGCTGAAGAACACGCGGCATTCGACATGCTTCGCAACGAGTTTGCGATGCTCCTCGCGCTCTCTCAGGTTAACCACCTCCAACCCGCGATCCTCTTCTACGGGCGATGAGCATGCTTCAAGAGATAACCGATAATCTCGTGACCAACCTCAGTGGCTTGAACTTCGCCCCACCTGTCACCCACGTCTATAACCCCCTCGTCTACGCCCGCGATGCCTGGGACCTGTACTGCGAAAAATATGGGCAAGGCCAGCGGGAGGTGCTCCTGCTGGGCATGAACCCAGGTCCTTTTGGCATGTCCCAGTGCGGTGTGCCTTTTGGCGAGATCGCCCATGTGCGTGACTGGCTCGACATCCAGGCACCGGTGGGTAAGCCTCCTGTAGAGCACCCCAAGCGCCCCATCTTGGGCTTTGACTGCTCACGCAGCGAGGTGAGTGGGCGACGCTTGTGGGCGTGGGCAAAGGACACGTTCAAGACCCCAGAAGCGTTCTTCTCCCGCTTCTTCATCATCAACTACTCCCCGCTGGTCTTCATGGAGGAGAGCGGGCGCAACCGCGTCCCTGAAAAGCTACCAAAGGCCGAACGCACCCCGATGTACGCTGCGTGTGACCACGCGCTCCGCCAGACCGTCGAGCACTTCAAACCACGTTTTGTCTTGGGTGTTGGAAAGTCGATCTCGATGTGATCATCGGCAGCGTGCCCCACCCGAGCCCCGCCAGCCCACTAGCGAATCAAGGCTGGGCACCCCTGATGACCGCTGCCCTCACCAAGGTGGGCATCACCACTTAGTGTTCTGTTTCATTTGGCGCCGCCTCCGCGGCGCAAGAATGTTGCGACTTATAAGAGGCGCTCGGAGAGATCACGCTTTTTGAGACGCAACACTAGCGGTCTAGCGGTGGGGTTTGGCGGGACAGGTTATGCGCTTGGCCTTATAAGACCCGTCGCGGCGTGTACCCAACTCGACCACCTCGACCTCGTCGCCTTCCTCGGGGTTGAAGTTGCAGGCCTCGTAATCAAAGAGCATGTCACCATGCTCAGGATGCACGATATAGCCAAAACCCTGCTCTTTGGAGAAA
>JAFCZD010000405.1 GCA_019314525.1 Deltaproteobacteria bacterium | reverse complement strand
CCTGCGCGTTTCCACGGGCGTGATCACCACGAACGTGATGCACGCGCCAATATCAGGAGGCGTAGTACCCATGGCCGAAAAGAAACTGCTGATCCTTGGCGCAGCTGGACGAGATTTCCACAACTTCAACGTGGTCTACCGCGATGACCCCACCGTTCGTGTGGTGGCCTTCACCGCGACGCAGATCCCCGGTATTGACGACCGTCGCTACCCACCTGAGCTAGCCGGCGAGCGTTACCCTGAGGGTATCCCGATCAGGCCTCAGGATGAGTTCGAAGCGCTGATCAAAAAGCATGACATCGACACCTGCGTCTTTTCTTACTCCGACGTGCCGCATCAAACGGTGATGCTGCTCGCCTCGCGTGTTAACGCTGCGGGCGCTGACTTTGTGCTCCTCGGCGCCCAGCGCACGATGATCGCCTCTAAAAAGCCCGTCATCGCTGTTTGTGCCGTTCGCACAGGCTGTGGCAAGAGCCAGACCTCCCGCTATATCGCGCAGCAATTGAAAGCCGCGGGCAAGAAGGTCGCCGTGGTGCGCCACCCCATGCCTTATGGCGACCTCGCCAAGCAGGCTGTGCAGCGTTTTGGCAGCTACGAAGACCTCGAAAAGCACCAGTGCACCATCGAGGAGCGTGAAGAGTACGAGAGTCACGTCGAGCTTGGTCACCCCATCTATGCTGGCGTTGATTATGGGAAGATCCTCGAGCAGGCCGAGGCCGAGGCGGACGTGGTGATCTGGGATGGCGGCAATAACGACACCCCCTTCTACAAACCCGATCTGTGGATCACCGTCGCCGACCCGCTGCGCGCAGGCCACGAGCTGACCTACTACCCAGGCGCCACCAACTTCGTGGGTTCGGATGTGATCGTGATCAACAAGGCCGAAGTGGCCACCGCTGAGGAAGTGGCGCTGGTGGAAGCCAACGCCAAGGCCCACAACCCAACCGCGCGTGTGATCAAAGCTGCGAGCAAGTTGATCGTAGGCAATCCTGACATCATCAAGGGCAAAAAAGTGTTGCTCGTCGATGATGGCCCCACGGTGACCCATGGTGAGATGCCCTTTGGCGCCGCCAAGGTCGCCGCTGAGCAATTCGGTGCTAAGAGCTTCGTGGATCCCCGCCCCTTCGCCGTGGGCTCCATCAAGAGCACCTTCGAGAAATACACCCACCTGAGCTACACCCTGCCTGCCATGGGCTACTCGGACGAGCAGATCGACTCGCTGCAAAAGACGATCAACGCCTCTGACGCTGAGGTGGTGCTCTTCGCCACGCCCATCGATCTCGAAAAGCTGATCACCGTGGACAAGCCCACGGTGCGCGTGCGCTATGAGCTCGAAGACATGTCCGGCGCCACCGTGGGTGCCGAAATTGAGGCTTTTCTCAAGAAAATTTGATACTTAGATCGTAGACGAGGGTTCACGGCGTGAACGTTCGTCATCACCTCTCCTCTGGGTGCTACACCCACATCTTCCTGAATTTCCCCTTTAAAAACAGGCAAGCCCAATCCTGGCCTCCCATGGCACGCCGCATGCTCTTACTCAGAGCAATCAACCGGTCGCCGAGGAGGTGCCCCATGCTCAGAAAATCCAAATCTTCTTTGATGATGCTTTCCACCCTGGGCTTTGTGGGGCTCTTGTTTTCAGGTTGCGTGATCGAAGAGGGATCGGAGGTGGGCTTCAGCCGCGCCGATGTGGAAGTGCGCTGGACCATCGAGGGCGTCGACTCAGCGTCCCTTTGTTCGGCCTATGGGATCCAGACCTGGATTGTCGAGCTTCAGGGTCCCGAGAGTCGCACTGTGGTGCTCGATTGCGTTGACAACTATTGGTCGAGTGAGAACGACTTTCTGGTCTTGGATGAGGGGTTCTACACCGTGCGCATTACCGCCCTCGACCCCTTCGACAACGAGTTGGCCAGCGTGGCCACTACCACCGACTTCTACGATCTGGGCTACGTGGACATCCTCAGCATCGATTTTCTGTCCCGCGACTTCCTTTAGACTTCCCTTAGACACCTGCCACGAACACCCACCACAATTTGCGTTTCTCGCATAAGGCGATAAGCTCCTCGACTTGCCGCTTTGCGGTCAAAAGGAGCGCATCATGCTGAAGGTTGGAGACAAGGCCCCCAAGTTCAAGCTCGCGTCGACCTCGGGCGACAAGATCTCGAAGAAGAAGCTGAAGGGCACACGCTACGTGTTCTACTTCTATCCCAAAGACAATACCTCTGGTTGCACCACCGAGGCCTGCGATTTTCGCGACAATATGGCGCGGCTGAAGAAGGCGGGCATCGCAGTCTATGGTGTCTCCAAGGACTCTTTGGCATCCCATGAGAAGTTTAGCGCTAAGCATGAGCTCCCCTTTGAGTTGCTCGTAGATCCAGACAACGAGGTGGCGGAAGCCTATGGCGCCTTCGGCATCAAGAAGCTCTACGGCAAAGAGGTGCTGGGCACCGTTCGGTCCACCTTCGTGATCGACGCCGAGGGGTCCATCGAGGCCATCTGGTCGCCTGTGAAGGTCAAGGGTCACGTAGACGCGGTGTTGGCTTTCCTGGCGGAAGCCACAACATCCAAGTCGGCAAAGAAGAAACCAAAGAAGAAGTCTGAAAAGAAGGCCACGAAGAAGTCTGAGAAGAAGGCGCTCAAGAAGCCAAAGAAGGTGAAGAAGGCCAAAAAGGCAAAGAAGTCTGAGAAGAAGGCCCCCGCGAAGAAGGCGCCCGCGAAGAAGGCGCCCGCAAAGAAGGCGCCCGCAAAGAAGGCGCCCGCAAAGAAGACACCCGCAAAGAAGGCGCCCGCAAAGAAGGCGCCCGCGAAGAAGGCGCCCGCGAAGAAGACGCCCGCAAAGAAGACACCCGCGAAGAAGGCTCCCGCAAGGAAAGCGCCCGCGAAGAAAGCGCCCGCGAAGAAGGCGCCTGCGAAGAAGGCGCCCGCGAAGAAGGCGCCCGCGAAGAAGGCGCCCGCAAAGAAGGCGCCCGCAAAGAAGGCGCCCGCAAAGAGAGCGAGGCGTTAGACGCGCTGACTCAGCATCCAGCGCTCTTGAATGTAGATCGCTTCAGTGCCCGAGGGCCGTGCCGCGAACCAGCCATTCTCCGTCACCACCTTCAAGCCACCAATAGGTGCGTCGTTTCCCGGCGCACGCGTAAGCTTGGCCACGATGGTCTCCCCAGCGAGCTCCTTGGCTTCCACCATGGCGGGCGAGAGTTCTTTCAGCGTCGCCTTCTGTTCATCTGTGGCTGGCGCGTCCATGCGCTCGTAAACCGGCGCACCATATTTTCCCACCAGGTCTTGGTAGTGTTCACCAGGGTCCTTGCCCGTCTTGGCGCAGATCTCCGCCGCGAGCAGGTCGAGGATGATGCCGTCTTTGTCGGTGGTCCAGACAGAGCCATCGAGGCGCAAAAAGGAGGCGCCAGCGCTCTCTTCACCGCCAAAGCCATAGGAGCCGTCGTGCAGGCCGCTCACAAACCACTTGAAACCCACGGGCACCTCGGCCAGCTCGCGACCGAGCCCTTTGGCCACGCGATCGATCATCGAGCTGGAGACGAGGGTCTTGCCGATGCGGGCTGCAGTGGGCCATTGGGGTCGGTTGGAAAAGAGATAGTTGATGGCCACCGCCAGATAGTGGTTGGGGTTGAGCAGCCCATGGCTGGGTGTGACGATGCCATGACGGTCGTAGTCAGGGTCGTTGCCAAAGGCGATGTCGAAGCGATCTTTGAGCGCGATCAGCCCCGCCATGGCATAGGGCGACGAGCAGTCCATGCGGATCTTGCCGTCCTTGTCGACGCTCATGAAAGAGAAGGTCGGGTCGACGCGATCGTTGACCACCTCGATGTTCAGGCCATAGGTCTCGGCGATGGGCGCCCAATAGTCGATGCCCGAGCCGCCCAGGGGGTCCACACCGATCTTCAGCTTGGAGTCGGCGATGGCTTGCATCTCCACCACGTGACGTAGGTCTTCCACGTAGGGTCGCAGATAGTCATGAAGCTGCGTGGTGGGCGCAGAGAGTGCCTTTTTGTAGCTGACGCGTCTGACGTCCTTCAGGCCGCCTTCGAGGATCGCGTTGGCTCGGGCCTCAATGGCGGCAGTGATCGCCGTGCCTGCTGGCCCTCCAGAGGGTGGATTGTATTTGAAGCCGCCATCACCAGGGGGGTTATGGGAGGGCGTGATCACCACGCCATCGGCGAGGCCGCTCTCACGAGCACGATTGTAGGCAAGGATGGCATGAGAGATCACGGGGGTGGGGGTGTAGCCGAAACCCTGCTGTACGCGCAGCGCCACCTCGTTGGCAGCGAAGACCTCCATGGCGGTCACCAGCGCCGGTTCGCTGAGAGCGTGGGTGTCTATGCCCACAAAGAGCGGGCCGTCGATCTTCTGCGCTTTGCGGTGCTCACAGAGGGCTTGGCACATGGCGAGCACATGGTCTTCGTTGAAGCTCGATGTCAAAGAAGAGCCGCGGTGTCCTGAGGTGCCAAAGGCCACACGTTGAGCGGCCTGCTCTGGGTCTGGCGCGTGCGTGTAATAGGCCGAGACCAGGCGAGGAATATTGCTCAGCAGTTCTTTGGGGGCGGGCTTACCGGCGAGGGGATGTAGGGCCATGGGCTGCTCCTTGGCATGAGGTGGGCGGATGATAGCGCAGACGGGGGCGTGGTGGGAATCACCAGCTCGCTCAAGAAGTCGCGGCTTTGATTGACAGCTTAGGTCTGTCCTTGATAGCACCTCGGCCATGACAGAGACGTGCTTGCTCGAACCCGAACATTGGGTGGAGCGCCATGGTGATGTGCTCTTTCGCTACGCTTTGCGGCGCTTGGGTGACGCCCACCAAGCTGAAAACGTGGTGCAAGAGGCGCTCTTGGCGGCCCTCGAGGGCCAGGGGCGATTTTCTGGCCGATCCACCGAGCGTACCTGGCTGGTGGGCATCCTCAAGCACAAAGTCCTCGATATCTTTCGTCGAGGGCGGCGGGCAGGGGAGGTGGAGGATATCGAAACGGCGGCCGACCAGGCGCTCGATGACGCCTTTGACGGGCGTGGGCATTGGGTTTCTGGGCCTGCCCGCTGGAGTCAACCCGACAAAGCCATGGAATCGCGACAGTTTCTCCAGGTGCTCACGCTATGTCTCGAGGGCTTGACTCAGGTGCAGGCTCAGGCCTTCACCTTGCGGGAGATGGATGGGTTGCAGACAGAGGAAATCTGTAAGGTTCTCGGCGTGAGTACGACTCACCTAGGGGTGTTGCTTCACCGCGCTCGTGGGCGGCTGCGCAGCTGCCTCGAGGGGCGCTGGTTTGCTGGGGCGGAGGTGGGCTGATGCTGAGCTGCAAAGATACGACGCGTCTCGCTTCGGACGCCATGGACCGCGAGCTGCCGTTTTGGCAGCGCACGCAGCTACGTTTGCACCTGATGATGTGCAAACACTGCGCACGATATGTCGATCAGCTGCAGAAGCTGCGAGTTTTTGCGGGGGACTACGACGCGAGCGTTGGTGACGAGGAGCCCCAAGGTGGCCTCGATGAAGAGGCCAAGGGACGCCTGGAGCGTGCGCTCAAAGCGAAGCTCGAGTCGCCGCCTGGCAACCAAGAAGACCCTGCTTAGTACAGCTTAGCTGGGAGTTGGTTCCAGCCCACGCATGGTGAAGACGCGAGCGATGAGCGAGCGCAGGGGCGTCGCCAAGAGTAGCCTCAGCGCTTGGTCACGCCAGAAGGGGCTGCGCTGCGGGCGGCCAAGGCGCATGTAGAAAGCGGAGCGACGCGTGGCACGCGCGGCGACCTTTCGTGATTGGCGATCGTAGCGCGCGAAGGCGCGCTCAGGCGGCGTGCCAGCGGCGATCTCGTCGAAGGCGAGGGCCAGCCGCTGGGCATCCTTGAAGCCAAGGTTCATGCCTTGGCCGCCAATAGGGCTGACGATATGCGCGGCGTCGCCGGCGAGCAGCACTCGCCCTCTCGCCATCTTCTCGGCGAGGAGGTGCTGTACGCCAAAGGGGCTCTCCATGAAGCGCTCTGTCTGCGAGAGGTCGTGGCCAACGCGTTCGTTTACGATTTGGACGAGCACATCGCCTACAGCCTCTGTGACCTCTTCGGTGGTGCGCACCACCCAGCGGCGCTTCTCATGAGGTAAGGGGAACGATTCAATCAAGCCGGCAGGGTGCAGGAAGATCGCTGCTTCCGCGCCAAAGGGGGTGTTATCGGAAAAATCACCCATGACAAAATGGTCTGCGTAGGGTGTGCCCTCGAAGGCGAGGTTGGCGAGCTGGCGGATGGTGCTTTGCTTGCCATCACAGCCCACCACCCACGACGCGTGCACCTCGTGCTCTCCGCACGCTCGCTTCAGCCTCAATACCACACCGTCATCATCATGGGCGTCAAGCCCCATGACTTCGCTGCCACGCTCGAGCACGGCCAAGCCAGCTCGGGCGATCAGCCTCTCTTCCAAGATGCGTTCGGTCTCATTCTGGGGGATCGAGAGCACAAAAGGAAAAGGGCCGGGCAGCGTGTGGAAGTCAAGAGTCCCCATGGCATCGTTCATATGGCGCAGAGCGTGGCCGCGCCTGATCACCCTGCCAGCCGCGATGAGCGGGGCGGCGAGATCCAGGGGCTGCATCAGCTCGAGAGAGACTGGGTGAATGCCAATGGCGCGCGATAGAACACTCTGCTGGCGGGCGCTGGAAGCGCTCCTGCCACTAGTGGAAACAACATCCCGGTCTTGGCGACGCTCGAAGAGGCGAATGGAGAGCCCGCGTTGCACCAGGAGGTGTCCGAGGAAGAGCCCCACGGGCCCAGCGCCGACGATGGCGACGTCGAGCTTTTCAGGCGCTATCATGGCGTCGCGCGCAGGGCGAAGTCGGCCACCCAGCGCGCCATAGCCACCAGCACCAGCGCGAAGCCTTCAAGGCGGGAGATGCGCCAGCCACTGCGCATAAAGATCAGCACCATGGCCACCATGCCCATGAGGGCGGCGATGGAGAGGCGCGCCTCAACAGCGACACCCACAGGCCTGAGGACCCCTGCTAGGCCAAGTACACCAAGCAAGTTGAAGAGGTCGCTGCCGATGAGGTTTCCAGCGCTGATGTCGTAGCGGTTTTTCAGGATGCCCGTGAGGGTTGTGGCCAGCTCGGGTGCAGAGGTGCCAGCGGCGACGATGGTGACACCGATCACCCACTCGCTGACGCCTAGGCGGCGCGCCACAGCGGTCGCGGCGTCCACCATGTAGTGAGAGCCCCCAGTGACGCAGAGCAGACCAAAGAGCAGCAGCGCAAGGGTGGTAGCGAGAGAGTAGCCTTGCTCTGCTAGATGTGACCCGGTCTCGTCCATGGGCTCCACTCCAGCGCGGCGCTGGTAGAAGAGCAGCAGCAAGTAGGCGATGAGCAAGGAGATCAGGATCAGCCCATCGGTCCGGTCCAAGCGTAGATCGACACCGATGAGCACCATCAAGAGCGTCGAGGCTGCCATCAAGAGCGTGCCATCACGGATCAAGAGCAGGCGGTTGGTGGGGATGGAGCGAAACATCGCTGCGCCACCAAGGATGAAGCCAAGGTTGAAGATATTCGAGCCGACAATATTGCCTACGGAGATGTTGCCCTGCCCTTTGTAGGCGGAGCTGATGGTCACGGCGAACTCAGGCGCCGAGGTGCCAAGGGCGACGACCGTCAAGCCGATGACCAGCTCCGAGATGCCCAAGCGCTTGGCGATCTGTGAGGCAGACTCGACCAGCCAGTGCGCCCCCTTGGCGATGACGAGGATCGTCAGCACCACCACCAGAGAGTTGGCCCAGATGGGGAGGCGGTCGAAGTTGACGGAGAGCATTTGGAGCATCGCCGCCGAGAGTAACATCAGGGGCTCTGACGTCCAGGGCTGGCATCGATTGTGTGGTGACGATGCGCGATGGCCGGCTACCAGACCAGTCAGCTTTGGGGGATAGGTCAAAGGCCCGCCCCATTCCGTTTTGGAACTTCTACAACCGACTGAAACTAAACACTTGATTGTGCATCGGACGGACACTCCATCTCCGCAGGTCTGGAACAGCTCTTGCTACCGTCGTGAATAGGGAGTGTGCAATGACGACACGCAGGGAGCGGAGTAGAGGTGTGAGTCCGGCGCGGGGATACATCCTTATAGCCCTTTGCGCTCTATGGGTGTGTGAAGGAGTGAGCTGGAGCGCTGACTCCCCCCAAAGGCGCGTAGCCCAAGTTGTCAAACAGGCAGGGGAGCAACATCGGGGCTTTCTGCGTACGGGCAAGCTTCCCAAGGCCGAACAAATTTCTACGCATGACCTCATCGCCGCGTCGTCGTTGTTAACACCAGAGACGCTGCGCTTTCACGTGAGGGAGCTGCCTCGATTGCGTGTGGAACAGGCTCTCGACGCAGGCAGCAAACAGGCGGTGCTCGACCAAGCGGTCAAGTTCCAGACACAACGTGAAATGTCCGTGGGTCTCGGCGTCGCCCTGGATGTTGCCCAGAACGCTCTGGCGGACACGCCGGTGGTACG
>JAFCZD010000404.1 GCA_019314525.1 Deltaproteobacteria bacterium | reverse complement strand
CTGGCGCGGCGCCCAAGCGGGAGGTCGTGGCCGATCGTGCCGCCACCGTGGGCACCGACAGCTATCATTGTGCCCCCCAAGACGGGGAGCCCGGTATCCTCGACAAGGGTATCTGCGAGTGGTGTCATTATTGTCATGTGGAGGTCGCCGATGAGCAGCTGACCCTGCGCTGCCTCTCCCACGACTCGATCACTGACGAGCGCGATCGTTTGGTGCTGACGAAGTAGGAGTGCTTCGCCTCGCACACCAGCTAGCGAGCTGGCGCACTCGCCGAAGCTCACAAAAAACCACCTTTGTGTTGGTCTTTCTATATAGGCGCTGATGAGCGGGGCAGCGGTTTTTGCTGTCCCGGTTGTCGGCGCCACGCGAGCCGGAAAGACTGCTGCTTCCAGCACCTCGGCTGCTTCGGCGAGTGGCCCAGCACGTCGCTTTTCTTGCCAATGTTTGAGGCGTATTAGGGCACTTCAAGTGCTCGAGGGCCAAAGTACCTCGGCCAGCACCTCAGCGAGTGGTCCAGCAGTAACCTCCACGCCACTTTTGGTGCATAATGCTGCCCCATGAGTGACGAGATCGTGCGCGTCTACGCGCCAGCTAGCATTGGAAACGTTGGACCGGGCTTCGATGTCTTGGGTCTTTGCCTCGAGTCGCCAGGAGATCGCATCTTCGCGCGGCGAGCAGAAAAGGGCGTGCGCATGACGCGCCTCGTGCCCCTTGACGAAAAAGACTGCCCCGCTGTGGTGTCAGTCATGCCACCGATGGACGCACGAAATACCGCGTGTGTCGCGGCCACCGCGGTGCTCGAGCGGCTCGGCGTTGACTGGGGCGTTGAACTGGAGCTGTACAAGGGTTTGCCCGTGGGCAGCGGCCTTGGATCGTCTGGAGCCTCTGCGGTGGCTGCTGCTGTGGCGGTGAACGAGTTGGCGGGCGCGCCCTTACGACGAGAAGAGCTGCTCTTTGCCTGCGCGAAGGCAGAGGGTGCAGCTTGCGGCGCACCTCATGCTGACAATGTCGCGCCAGCGCTCCTCGGTGGCTTCGTGCTCGTGCGCTCCAATGGCAGCGTGACACGCATCGAGAGCCCGCTCTCACTCTGGGTGGCGATGGTGACGCCCAAGGCGGAGCTGCCCACTCGCGAGGCGCGCGCGGCGATCCCCACGGAGATCCCTCTCGCCGAGGCTGTACACAACAGCGCGCAGTTGGCGACGATGGTCTACGGCCTCGCCTGTGGCGATCTCTCACTCTTGCAGGGCGCCATCGACGATCACATCGCGGAGCCCCGGCGTGCGTTGATGATCCCCGCGTTCTTCGAGGTCAAAGCAGCCGCTCTGCAAGCTGGAGCTTTGGGCTGCTCGATCTCAGGGGCTGGTCCCTCGATCTTCGCGCTTTGCGCCACAGAGGAGATGGCTCAGGCCTGTGAAGAGGCGATGTCAGGGGCGCTGCAAGAGGTGCCCATAGCCCATCGCCATTGGACGAGCCGCGTCAACACTCATGGCGCCCAGGTCGATACTCGAGGAGAAGCGACATGAACGTCATCAAATTCGGGGGCAGCTCCCTCGCGAATTGTGAACGCCTGGAGCGGGCGGCGAAGATCGTAGCTCGCCACGCCGCGGAGTCTTCGGGGCCGCTGCTCGTGGTGGTGTCGGCTATTGGTAAGACCACGGACCAGCTGATGGAGGCTGGCCGCTGCGCTGAGGTGGGTGATCCTCTCTCGGCGTCGGCCTTGGTGCAGAAGCTTCGCGAGCATCACCTCGAGGTGATCGAGGGCTGCGGGCTCGAGGCCGTGCGAGCACAGCTCGACCCGCTCTTTGGCGAGTTGAGCTCAGCGGCTGAGCGCCCCGCTCTTCGCGGAAGCGCTACGAGCACAAGGGTTGAAGTCCAGCGCCATCGATGCGCGGGATCTGATCGTCACCGACGACAACTACGACGAGGCCCTCGTCGATCGCGACGTGACACAGGACAAGGCAGAGTTGCTCTTGCAGCCGCTCTTCGCTGCAGAGCAGATCCCCGTGGTGACGGGATTTCTCGCGGCCACACCCGAGGGGGTAACCACCACCTTGGGGCGCAGCGGATCGGATTACACAGCGACGCTCTTGGGTGCCTTGCTCGATGCCAAGGAAATCTCGATTTACACGGACGTTGACGGCGTGCTCACCGCAGACCCTCGTTTGGTGCGCGAGGCGCGGACCTTGCCGCAGGTCACCTTTCGCGAGGCCGCCGAGATGTCCTATTTTGGTGCGCGCGTCTTACACCCACGCACGATCCTCCCAGCGGCGGAGGCGCAGATTCCATTGCGTGTACGCAGCAGCTTCAGCCCCGAGAACCTCGGCACCTTGATCACCAGTGACGCGCCAACCCTACGCCATGGCGTCAAGACCGTGACCTCCATCGGAGGTCAGGCGGTGGTGACCCTGGAAGGGCGAGGCATGTCAGGGGTGCCTGGCGTGGCGCGCCGTATCTTCGAAGCGAGCGAGCTCGCCGCCGTCAATGTGGTGATGATCTCCCAGGCTTCCTCCGAGCAGAACGTCTCTCTCGTGGTGCCCGCGCTCTCCGCCGAGCGGCTGGTCAAGGCCCTCAAGGAGCGTTTCTCCCCCGAGCTCTCTCGTGGCGCCATTGAGCGCATCGACGCGAGCACAGGCGTGGCCGTGCTCTCGATCATCGGCAAGGGCATGGCGGGCAAGCCGGGCATCGCGGGCAAGCTCTTTTCGGCGCTGGGCGGGGCAGGGGTCAACATCCTGACCATCGCCCAGGGATCTTCCGAGCTGTCGATCTCTGTAGCCGTGGAGGAGGCAGATGTCGCGCGTGCCGTGCGCGCCGCCCACGCAGCCTTCGGTTTGACGCGTGTGGTGAATATCCTGCTGCTTGGCTGTGGAGGCGTGGGCAAGACCTTCCTGCGGCTGGTGAAGCAAACATCCAAGTCCATGCAGGGTGAGCTCGATCTTGAGTTACGGGTGGTGGGCGTCGCCACCAGCCGTCGGTTGCTCTTCGACCCAGTGGGTCTCGACCCCGAGGAGGCACCCGATATGTTGGAGGCTGAAGGCGTGGCGGCGCGCCCCGACGACGCAGGCCTCTTGGCGCAGCTGGTGGAGGAGCGTTTCACCGATGCTGTGCTCGTGGACGTGACGGCGGCCAACACCTCTGCCTTGCACCAAGCGGCGCTCTCGGCAGGCGTGCACGTGGTGACCGCCAACAAGCTTCCGGTGGCGGGCCCCTTGGACGAACACCGCGCGCTGCTCGAGGCAAGCCGTGAGCAAGGGGCGCGCTACCAATACGAGACGACCTTTGGTGCGGGCTTGCCGGTGTTGCATGCTTTGCAGGAGCTGGTGAACACCGGCGATCGCGTTAAGCGCGTAGTGGGTTGCCTCTCGGGAACTTTGGGTTTCATCACCTCGCGCCTCGACGAGGGCGCCGGGCTACAGCTGGCGGTCTCCGAGGCGCGCGAGCGTGGGTTCACCGAGCCGGACGCTCGTGAAGACCTAAGCGGTCGAGATGTGGCGCGCAAGGCGTTGATCATCGCGCGTGCCATGGGCCTGGAGCTCGAGCCTGATGACGTACAGCTTGAGGCCTTGGTGCCCAACCTCGACGTGGGGCTTGTGGAGGCTTGCTCAACCTTCGAAGACGAGCTGATGACGCGCGTCGCCGATGGCAAAGCCGCTGGGCAAGTGTTGCGCTATGTGGCCGACATTAGCCCTGAGCGTACTGTGGTGGGGCTTCAAGCGGTGGACGCCACGAGCCCCATTGGATCCCTGCGCGGGCCCGACAACATCCTCGTCTTTCACACCAACCGCTACGATGAGTTTCCGTTGGTGATCCGCGGACCAGGCGCTGGCGCCGAGGTCACCGCAGCGGGTGTGCTGGCAGACGTGCTGAAGATCGCCCGCCGCGTCTGATTAGGGCTCAATCCAGGCCGTCGAGCCGGCGCAGGATGCAGGAGAGCCACGTCTGTGCTCGCGGCGAGAGCTTGCCAAACTCGACGCCCATGCCCTTTTTTCCCCTGCGGCTGCGGCGTAGCACATGGCGCACGAAGCCCTCGATGCGCAGCTCGTCTCCGTGCTCGTCGTTGACCGTGATGGTGCAATAGGTGCCGATGCCGTCGAGGTCCTCGGCGCGAATGAAGACCCCCTCGCTGCTGACGTTCTCCAACATGCCCTTGGCGTTCGAGATGCTGCTGCTGGAGTAGGTCGCCTCGAGGTCGACGGGGCGGCGGGCTTCCCGTCGCCGTCCTTCCGTTACTGGGATCGCGTCGTGGGTGATCGCCCTGGGACGCGCCTTGGGGTAGTTGTAGCCACAACCTCCGCAGCAGGCCACGTCGGCCGCGTTTTGCTCACCACACACGGGGCATGTGGGATCGAGGCTTACACGCCCTATGGCGCCGAGGCCCGTCATGGTGCCGCTGCCAGCCTTCTTCGAGGAGTTGAAGTCTTCCGAGACCTCTTGATTGCTCGTCACATCTTCGCTGCTGTCGAAGGCGTTCTCGTCCTTGGCGATGCGCACGGTCAACACTCGGTCACCGAAGCTGATGGTGTCGCCATCGTGCAGCTCGTGACTGCCCTGTAGCAAGGTGCCGTTGACATAGGTGCCGTTCTTGCTGGCGAGATCCACGAGCACAGGTGTTTCGCCACAAACAATGCGTGCGTGACGACGAGAGACGTTGGGGTCATCGAGGCGCAACAGGCAGCTGGTGCTGCGTCCGATCTCCATGCCTTCAGGGGGCACAGAGATCGCCATGGCGCTCTCGGGAAGGATGAGGTTCACGGTTTCGGACTCATACATGCGCACAACTCACTCGCAGTGATGACCCTTTCAGGCCATCTAACCGGGAATACACACCTAAGGCTTAAGACTTCCCTTAATTGAAACACAGCTTAAATGAAATTTCCATGAACAAGTCGTTCGTGGCAAAATTTGCACAGTGCCTCGTATGTGTCGGAATTTATGAAGCAAACGATAGTATATCGCAGGTATTTTGTATCCTAACCCACCTTGCCAGGGTCGCTGAGGAGGTACACATCGGCCGATCTACTCAGATCTCGTGACAGATGAGGTAGGGTGAAGCATGAGTGATAAGCGGATCTGGCTTTCGAGCCCCCATATGGGCGCTGATGAGCGCGAGCTCTTGCTCGACGCCTTCGACTCCAACTGGGTGGCGCCTCTTGGCCCCCATGTGGACGCCTTCGAAAAGGAGATGGCCGAGTATATCGGCAAAGCACACGCCGCGGCGCTCTCTGCGGGCACAGGTGCTTTGCATTTGGGCCTCGAGCTGCTGGGCGTGGGGCCTGGTGACACAGTGCTCACCTCCACGCTGACCTTCGCCGCCACGGCCAACGCTATCAGCTACACCGGGGCGACGCCGGTGTTCATCGACAGCGAGCGCGAGAGCTGGAATATCGACCCCGCGCTGCTCGGCGAGGAGCTCGACACCATGGCGCGTCGTGGCCAGCGCGCGGCGGCCGTGGTGCCCGTGGACCTCTATGGTCAATGTGCCGACTATGATGCGATCTTGCCGCTCTGCGCCGAGGCGGAGGTCCCCGTGATCGAGGATGCCGCCGAAGCCCTCGGAGCGACCCACGGCGTGGGTGATGGCGCACAGCGCGCGGGCGCTCTGGGCGACCTGAGTATCCTCTCGTTCAACGGCAACAAGATCATCACCACCAGTGGTGGCGGCATGCTGCTCTCTGACGACGCCGCGCAGATCGAGCGGGCACGCTTTTTGGCCACCCAGGCGCGAGACCCAGCGCCCCACTACCAGCACTCCACTATCGGCTACAACTATCGCATGAGCAATCTGCTCGCCGCCGTGGGTCGTGGGCAGCTACGCCACCTTGAGTCTCGGGTAGATGCGCGCCGCGCCAACAACGCCTTCTACCGCCAAGCCCTGGCCCACCTGCCCGGCTTGAGCTTCATGCCCGAGGCGAGCTGGGGGCGCTCCACCTGCTGGCTCACCTGCGTGCTCATCGACCCCAACGCCCTTGGCGTCAACCGCGAGGCCATCCGCACACACCTGATGGAAAAGCAGATCGAAGCCCGACCCGTGTGGAAGCCCATGCACCTGCAGCCCATCTTCAACGGGTGTCGCATCGTGGGTGGTGGTGTCGCCAAAGACCTCTTCGAGCGCGGCCTCTGCTTGCCCAGCGGCTCCAACCTCGAGCCTGAAGACCGCCAGCGCGTGGTGGACGCGATCTTGGAGGTGGTGGGCTAGACTAGCTGATTGGTGCTCTAGGCTCGCCGGGGCCGGGGAGAGGCCAGGCGAGGAGCCGGTGTCAACGAAGCCCCAAACGAATCGTTCCCCCCCGCCGTTGACGCTTTCGAGGGGCCAGCGAGGGGCCCGGCGAGGAGCCAGGCGTCAACGAAGCCCCAAACGAATCGTTCCCCCCCGCCGCTGACGCTTTCGAGGGGCCCGTTGACGCTTTTGGCTAAGCAAAGCCACTTTTCACGCAACTTCTTCGCGTGTTGAGCCGACAAAGTGAGCATGTCAATTCTGGGTTATCACATGGTCTGTCGTTTCAAAGACAACCGGGTCATCGCCGCCACGCCGGAAGAACGTCTGCAGGTGACGCGCATTGTGCTTGAACGAGGGCGCCCGTTCCGACTGCTGGTCTTTTGCCTGGTGGATTCCCATCTGCACTTCGAGGTCGCAGAATCCTTTGCCCTCAGCATGGAGCTTTCCCGTCGAATTGAGGTCGCTATCACACACACACTCGCCCCACCCACAAAGCGTGGCTCCTCTCAGTGGCGCGAAGAAGAGAAACCCATAGGTTTTGCGCCCGCTTTTCCAACCGCCATCCAAACTCAGGCGCATCTCTCCAAGGCCTTCGAGTACATTCTGCGTCAGCGTGAACACCATGGCCTCTCGTGGGATGCGCATGCCGCGGCGAGCAGCCTGCCAGACTTGTTGGGTCTTCGTCTTTTCGGCGAGTATACCGCCGATGTTGTGCGTGAGCTTTTGCCCCGGGTCGATCGGCACCTTCTCCTTCGCCACCTAGGCGTCGAGCAGCTCGAGCCCGCCAATGGACCCTTGGAGTTTCTGCACCGGGCGGTGTGTGCCACCCTAGGGTTAACAACGCTCGTCAAACGCACACGCCTGGTGCGGGCCGCCCAACGCGCGGCGGTGAAGATTGCAGGCTCCAGGCTACAAACACTCGATTTGGCTGAAATCTTGGAGGTGCGACCAAGGACGGTGCAGCGGATGCGCAAAGAAGAGGTCGACGTGAACCTTGAGCAGGCGATTCGCTTGCAGCTCGCCCTCCACGCGGCGATCG
>JAFCZD010000403.1 GCA_019314525.1 Deltaproteobacteria bacterium | reverse complement strand
GCTTAGCACCACAGAGCGTGACAGCCTCGTGGCGACGGGGACCTGGGTGGAGGTTTGCAACCTCTTCTACGGGCCTCCGGGGTTGTGTGGTGGTGGGACGAGCGGCGACGGGCCTTTTTCGACGTACGCCGAGGGTGGCGCAGGTCGCACGTTGATCTACCGCTGCAACACGGGGGTGGGGCACTTCATGTCACCCAGCGCCACATGCGAAGGGGCTCAGGTCGAAGGGCCTCTGGGCTGGGTCTCCAATACGCAGAATAGCGCGACGCCGCGCCCCTTACGTCGTTGCTACAACACCCTCGCTCGCACGCACTTCCATTGGCTAGCCGAGCACTGCCCGATCCTGCCTAATGTGCGCGAGGAGGCGATCTTGGGCTACGTGCGCTGAGTAGGGACGAGGAGCCGCTTATTCGAGGGAATAGCGCGCGACAAAGACATCGCTACCGCCCACGTGGGTTAGCGCGGTAGTGCCAAGGGTGAGGTCCGCCGAGAAGCTGCCCGTTTGCCAGATCACACCGCTCTGGGGGTCGACGGCTACGCCCGCGCCGCGGTCATCCTGGCCGCTGCCAAAGGAGCCTGTCCACGTCGCGCTTCCTGTGGCGTCGAGCACCGCCAAGAACACGTCTGCCATGCCGAAGGTTCCCAGGCGCGCGCCGAAGTCTCCTCCCCCTGGCAGCAGCTGTCCGCTGATGACGATCTGTTGCGCAGGGTCGATGGCGACGTCTACGGGGTAGCCCTGACCGTGAACGCTGCCCCAACGGCCCGCTCCGTCTGCGTCGAGGCTGGTGACGAAGATTTCGAAGGAGTCTCCGCCGCTGTAGCTCTGACCCAGAAGCTCGATCGCCGTGCTGTAAGCACCGATCACGGCAATGCGCCCAGCAGCATCCACGGCGACCCCTGAAACTTCAGCATAGCCGTCTTTGCCGCCAAAACTTTTGCCCCATGTTGCCACGCCCGCTGTGTCGACAGCGGCGATGAAACCGTCGCGGTTTCCCTTGGCCGTCAACGTCGTGGCACCGACGAGCATGGACTCACGAAAGTAGCCCCCCACCACGAGCGCATCCTTGCCGGCCATCGCCACGTCATAGACGCGATCGTCGCTGCTTCCCCCGTAACGGTGGGCCCATGCAGGCACGCCAGCGTTGCTGATGCGCACCAAGAGGCCATCGGTCCCACCGGCGCTGGTGAGAGTCTCGGCGCCAAGGGTGATCTCCCCAGAGAAATCACCACCGATGAAGATATCCCCCGTTGGGCTTAGAGCGAGCCCTGCGGAGGTATCCCAGGATGCGCCCCCCACGCGCATGCCCCAACGGGCGGCGCCTGTTGCATCAAAGCTGGCGACAAAGAGATCCGAGCGACCCGCGCTCTGCAGGGTGGTAGAGCCGATATCGAGAGACTCACTGAAATCTCCCGCAATAACGATGTGGCCCACATTGTCCACGCCGACGCTGCGGGGATAAATCTTGCCGCTCTTTCCCAGCGCCTTGGACCAGCGGTGCTTGCCCGCCGCATCAAAGCTGGCGATGAAGCCGGCGATGGCGCTTTGGGCATCGAGGGGGGGGCCACCCAAGTTGAGTTGCCCCATGAAGTGCCCAACGAGCACGATGTTTCCTTGGGCATCCACTGCTACTGATGCGCCACTTTCATCGGCTGCGTCGCCGAAGCCTAGGGCCCATGTGGCTGCTGGGGTGGGCGCTTCGCTATCTTGCATGCCCTCGGTGCTGGAGTCCTGGGGTGGTGGTGAGAGCGTATCCCTTGTCACGGAAGCGTCACTGGAGTGGGCATGGAGATCCCCTCCGAGGTCTGTTGTCGCGGCGCTGTCTGCGCTACACCCCGTGATAAGCAGGAGCCCCAAACAAGCCGTGATTTCCAAGATTCGCGTTCGCATAGCCACCTCGCGTCTCTGTCTCTAGCACGGAGGGGCGGCGGGACCCACAGGATAAGCTGACGCTGCGCAGGTCTACGGGCTATTCCAGTCGTAGGGGCGAGCGAGCGTGCGTTTATGCTCCAGCTTGTGTCGCCCTCGGCCAAGCTTCTTCAGGCTCCGAAACTCCATCACGCGCGGGTTGAGGGTGCTTCGCCCAAGAGGGCTTCCGTCGTCGTCGAAGTCGTGGGTGTCGTACTTCCAGTAGCGCAGCGTATCGCCCTCGGCCTCCACCATGATGAATCCTGGCCGATGGATGGGGGAGGCGTTGATGCCAAGGGGGAAGTCATCGGTGAATCCACCCGTCCCTACCACTACCGCGCGGTAGTCACGCTTCACGTCAGCCCCGCTCGCGTCGAAGGGATCGGGCACCGACAGGAAGATGCTGCCATCGTAGAATTTATGGTCATGCCCTGTGAGCACTAGGTCGACCCCATAACGTGCGAGGGTTTTGCGCAGGGGGTAGTCGGTTGCGCTCACCTTACGGTCTTTGAACGCCCATCCATAGTCGTGGAAGTAGGCCACCACCCATACGTCGGTTTTTGCCGTCTCCGCCTCGAGGGCGTGGAGGTACGTCTTCAACGCGCTGGACTGCTTCTGTCCCCAGAAGGTCTTCCAATCACCCCTGCCAGCGCCGAGGTCGCAGTCCACGCTCGGTACACCGAGAGAGAGGAAGATCACCTTCCCGCGGCGGAAGGTATAGAAGTGACCGTGCCCCTCGGCGTTGAAGGTTGCTGCCGCGTCCGCCAGCCACCTCGAGCCGAAGGCCACGCTGTCTTCGCGATCCTCGGCCCCCGGATGCACGAATTGCTTCGCATAGGAGCGCTCCCATTGGTCGTAGGATCCGCGGCTTTCGGTGCAGATGTCATGATTGCCAAAGGTGGGGTAGACGGGCAGGCCGCCAAGGAGGCCGAGGTAGGGTGCTCGTGAGAACGCTGCGACGCCGGTGCTCTCGGCCCGACCCAAGACGTTCGAGGTCCTGCCCGCAGTGCCGGCGCTGCCGACGTAGGCGTTATAGACGTTGAAGAAGAAGGGATCGTAGGCGTTGGGGTGCCCGTCGGTGTCGTTGTCGAGGTCACCGAGGGCCAACCAGAGGCTGGCGCCGTGTTTTCGAGCTACGTCATGAAAGAGGTCGGCGACGTCATAGAAATACGAAGGTGCGTTGTTGCCTGGGCCAAGGTCTCCCATGGCCAAAAAACGCACAGCTTCGGCGCTGGGCCCGAAGGTTGGCTTGTCGAAGAGCGATGTTTTGACCGTTGAGGGGCCCTCTTTGGTCGTGGCCTCTGTGGGGGGCGTGGATGTCTTGGTGAACGTCGACGTTGCTGCCGTCGCCGCCTTGAAGGCCAGGGTTCCCACGGTGGTTCGGAGATCTGGAGCGGTCCGAAATTGTATGTCATGGGCAAGGGTCCAGATGCCAATGGGCGAGGTCGTCGTGATTCTCCGTGTGGGGTTCACGGTTTCGGAGCGAACTTGATAGTGGTAGTTCGTGCCTGGCTGAAGGTCTTCAAAGGTGACCGCGAACTCAAGCACTGGCCTTGAGTGCACTCTGTTGAGGTTGGTGTAGCCTGGGTCACAGGGGACGTCGTTGCAGGTCTCCGGGGGGTAGGGCCCAACGTTCCAGCCGACGCCACGATCGTAAACATAGGCATAGGCATACTCGCCGTCAGAGCTGTTGGAGACGTCTCGTACCTTGATAGTGGGTGTGGTGTAGCGCGTCCCGTTGGTGAGGTCGGTGCCCTCTGGGGCTATGAGTGCCTCGGCGAAGAGGCTGAGAAACTCTGAGGGGCGTTGGTCTTTGGGCACGCTCACGCGCCATAGAAGGGTGGCCGAATGGTTGGTCACGTTTTGGATATAGGGGGAGCGCACCACGGAGTCGTAGCTGCGAAAGTCGAGGCCTTCTCGGCCATCGTCTTCTGTGGTCCACGTCTGTGGGCGCGACGATGAGAAGTGTTTTTCACCGGGCACGAAGGTGCGGGGCGCAGGGATAGTGCGGTAGCTGCCACGGTCCAACTCGAAGAGCCCTTCGCTCTTGCCATAAACGGAGACGTAGACGCGGGAAGGCCCGTGCATGTCGAGGTTTTCATAGGTCTCGGCCCGATTGACGCCACCATCGCCGCGCCAGGCGTAACGGGTAAGGGTTGGGCGGCTTCCATACCTGATGTAGAGATCGGGGTTGCCTTTGACGGCGCTCATCTTCGCGACCACATCGTTTAGCGGCTGCAGCACATCCACGCCGCCAAAATGCAGCCACTGGCCCCTGGCAACCCTGTGGGTTGGAACCAACGCGTCGACGGCGATGGTGGTGCCGTTGGGCAGGCCGCCAGCGATCTGTTTGCTGCGCTCCGCGAGCTTGGTGCCACTTGGGGTGAAGACGCTGCAGGTGAGCTTGTGCGCCTTGGTGCTCCAAAGCGTCGCGGTGACGCGTCCATCAGAGCCGGTCTGGGCGCTCACGGTCGCCGTGTCGTTGAAGGTGGTGCCGCCCACCTTCCAACACCACTTGGATGTAAGTCGCACGATCTGATCTGCGACGGCCGCCTTCTCCCCGACCACGCTGGCCTTGCATACGTACTTCAGCTTCGTCGGGCTGGGTAACCTGGAGGGACAGAGCGTGGTATCACCACCCATGGGTGGATCGTCGGTGATGATCTTGTCGCCACCGCCGATGATCGCGATAGGCGCGGGCTTCCAGAGGCCATGAGCTTCGGAGCCCAGAGGCTCTTCACCGCCACAGCCTGCGGCGTTGAGCGTGAGCGCCACGGCAAGGAACGTTTCCAGACGATAGCGCCAAGGGTCCATGGTCATAAGCGTCTCCTGAGGGTTGGGTCTGCCGGAGCAGGGCTGACTTGACCTGGGCTCCGCCCCTCAGCTTGATAGCAAGGTGCGGGCCAGATTCGCGCGGCGGATGCAGCCCGCTAACTGCTGAGGAAGACGTCAGAGTGCATGGGTGCGGGGAAAATATGCTCGGTTAGTGACGAGCGTTTGCCGGCAAGGTGAGGGTGTGGTGCACGATCTTGCCGGGACGAAAAGGCTTAGGCCGCCGGCTCTTTCTTCGCGCGCCCAAGCCGCCGAACGAGTGCCATGACCCAAGGCCCGATGCGGCGCATGCGGCTGATGTCATCGAAGATCAGCAGCAGGCTCGGGATGAAGTAGAGCGAGAGCAGCGTGGCGCAGAGCAGGCCCCAGCCGACGGCGAAGACCATGGGTTGGATCCAGCCCGCTCGGCCTCCGAGACCATAGGCCAGCGGGAAGACGCCACCCAGGGTGGTAAGGGAGGTGAGCACCACCGCTCGCAGGCGCCGAGTAGCCCCCTCGATGACCGCGGCTTTGGCGCCGCCCTCGGGGTTTTCCCGACGGCAGTTGTTGATGGTAGTGGTCATCACCAGCGAGTCGTTCACCACCACGCCGGCGAGGCCGAGCAAGCCGATGATGGCCATGATGCCCAAGACCATGCCGTGGAAGTAGAAAGCCAGGACGACACCCACGAAGCCAAAGGGGATGGCGAAGATCACCACCACCGGC
>JAFCZD010000402.1 GCA_019314525.1 Deltaproteobacteria bacterium | reverse complement strand
TGCCACAGAGGATCTTGGCCCCAGCCTAGCCCTCCAGGTTCCCCTTCCCACGCCTTCTCCAAGCTGGCTACTCAGGCGGCCACTCCAAAACACGCTTCGAAACACCTATCCTCCGTGAAGTGGAATGGTTGTTCGGCGGTGGGTGGATATGGATTACACCCTTGCGTTCACGGACGCCCAGCTACTTCTTGACGACCCAGTCAAAGCAGCCCCCCGCAAGGTTCAACGTGCGCGTGTCGTCGACCTTTCGCTTCACCACACGACGTCCCTCCAGGCGGATTTCGGTTCGAGTCCCGACCTTCACCTTATACGTGATATTTGTGCACACTTTGTACGTCCCAGGATCCGTCGCCCGCGTCGCAAAATTGAAGCTCTTGAAGTGAGTCGGACTGCTGCCCGTTAATCGTGTAAATCCGGTGGACTTTGCGCCTGGCCGCGACTCCACCTGGTAGCGCTGGCGCGCAGTAGAATTCTTTAGGAGGTAGGCATTCGCGTCTTTTGGGGGCTTGATGGTCATGATATCGGCGCGGTCGAGTAGCTTCCACTTCTTGCGTTTGATCTTGGCCTTCACGGCGCCCCAGGGCTTGGCCCAATAGCAGCGTCCGGCTAGCGACTTGGTCTTGTCTGCAACAAAGCTCTTTTCGATGCCGCGAAACTGTTCTTCTTTGCAGTAGGGAAGCGGTGAATATGAAAAAATGCAATTCCCGCTATTGTTCTTGAACTCAGCATAGCGTTTTGCCTTCTTTCGGCACACCCCGTCGCTGGGAGCCGCGCCAGCGGAAGCGACGAAGGAACCCATGACGACGGCACTAACTAACAACACTCTAGAAGCTAACAATGGACTCCTCCTCCAATCAGCACATCGGATCGTTAGGCTGCGCTCGACCCGAAGGGCACTATGATGTGGTCAAAAAGCGGCGAATTCTGCCACAAATCTCACCGGACCTTACGTCAAATTCTGGATCGCCGGCAACCACCGCCTCAACAATCGAACCGCTGGCTCACCAACCGAGGTTTGATACCTGGTCGGAAGCTCCGGGACTCTCTGACGAAACTCCAAACTCCCTGACCGTCTATAAAGGGAGGAGTCAAGGCGCACCTTTCCTTAGTGTCGTGCCACAAGGGCCGACCAACCATCTATCTGGGCCTCTACGGGCCATCGCATCGTTCGGTCATGTGGGGCGGCAACTACCCTGGCACCGGGGGGGCAAGGCGAGGAACAGAATTCAAACCAACCGTGGTGGGGGCATTTGTCGGTATAGTTGTGAGCAGTCAAGATTGGCGACAGGGCTACTGCAAATGCGCACAGCGCGAGCCCCCCTCATAGGCTTCGAATTGGGTGTTGGTGGGCAACAGAAGCTCGAGCTGTGTGTGCATGTTGGCGCTGCCCGCGAAGAGGTCAACGTGCATGCCGCGGATGGAGCCACCCACATCGTCTGCGCGGAAACAGCCATCATGTGTGGTGCCACCAAGTCCGTCGACGGCTGGCACCTTCACCCCGTCCCACACAGGGAGGTAGACAATCTGACCGAGGGGGATCACGTTCTTGTCTACGGCGAGAGAGACCAGCGGTTGTAGGGCGTTGCTGGCGGCGCCCATTCCCCAGGGGAACTCATGGATGTCGAGCACCGAGTAGCAGACGATGCCACCGGTGGGGCAGGGGCGGCCACAGCTGCACGATTGCTCATAGTTGATCATGCGGCCGTCGCTCAGCCGGCCTGAGCCCTCGATGCAGACAGAGTCAGAGAACTTCGCCGTGACGGTGATAATGGCTTGGCAGGCATCGTCATAGAGCACGGTGTCTGCGCTGCCGCTGAAGTCGCTCTCGAGTGAGACCCAATAGTAGGTGTTCCACAGGGTGCCGATCTTCGGCCCTGGCGCGCTGACGCTAACATCAGCGGGCATGTTCACGTCGGGGTTTGGCGCTGGGGCATCGAGGCGGCCGTCGGGTGCGGATGTGCTGTCTGGTGGGAGTCCGTCGGTTCGGAGGTCTGGGTGAGGCGCGTCGATGCTGCTCGTGGTGCCGTCCGTTCCTGGCGCCATGTCCGCACGTGGACTTTCGAGTTCAGCGCTGCAAGCTACGAAGAGCAGAGCAACCAACGTGAGAGCGACACGATTTGAGGTCTTCACACCCAAGATCTTAGGTGTGAGCGGTGGACTTGTCGAGTGTCATCCTGCTGCTGCCGTCAAAACTGAGAGTGGGGTCCGTGCTGTTTGAAGGCATCAAAGGGGCGTCAGCTTTGACGTTCATATCAAGATCATAGCAGGCCGTTTTCGGTCCCTCGGAGATGCCCCGAGAGCGATTTTCCGCGATGGAAACGGTGTTCTTGTGGTGGTGCTTCGCCTTATGCCCGCTGTGGATCGCCATGGCTCATCCGAAAGCCGCTCCGTGCAGGGCCGCAATCCGCGCGAGCGAAGCACGATCGCAAGCCGCACCACGCGCTCTTATTGCATCTTCACCGGTCGAGCTTGCCCTTGTCACGAAGCTCTATCACCTTCGCCCCGCATTCCACGTAGGCGTCCATCTGACCCGTATCGGCCGTGAGGGCGACTTTGGCGGTGTGGTAGGGCAACATCATCAGCCGATGAATGGTCTCGGGTTGGCCAATCATTTGTTGGTGGAAGGCATAGGGGTCCATGTGTCGTAACGTGGCGACGCGCTTACGTGCGATGTCACGGTTGCGGCGCGCTTCAATTTGTTCCGAACCCTTTGTCTTGACGTTTCTCGACCACATCGTCGCCACGCGCTCTTCGAGATAGCAACGAATACCCGTGAGCGCACCAACCGTATCTCCCAGGGCATAGGCCACTTCTTTGCAACGGCTGCGGTAGTCCATTCCGTGGTCGAGCACCCGTTTGAACCGCGGTGAGCGTACCAGGCGCTGGATCCCTTCGACATCGAAGCCGGTCTCGTCGAGCCCCTTGATACGCCGCTCCCGCCGCTTGATATCCGCTTCGATGCGGGCGACCCATGCGGAATAGTCCGTGCTGATGTAGCTGGTTAGTTGCCTCAGCCGGTGGTCAATTTGGTAGCGGGCCTGACGCCGGTCCGTCCACGAAGGCCCCTCGGCGATGCGGCGGCGCATCCAAACGCGGGGGTGATTGAGGATCTCTTTGAGTTCCGCCTCCTGCTTGGCGTACTCTTTTTTCCCGTCGTGCAAACGCTCCTTGTCCTCGGCGATCTCTCGCTCGGCGCTCTTGCGCCGCTTCTTCAGCTCTTCCACCAACGGCGGGCCGAAGAAACCAGGATCGCGTATTTCCGAGCCGGCGTACTTGCCCGCGTAGTAGGTCAGCGCCTTCGGGATCCAACCGGTCTTTCGTTGCTGGCGATAGTATTCGAGTTCAAGGTGATCGTCCCATAGCAGGTTGGCGATGTTCTCGGTGGAGTTGGCTCGAGCTACTTTGGCCAGGGTGGTCGACTCTAGCCGGCCGCTGTTGCGCAACCCGGCTAGCAGCCCCGCGCGAAAGGCTGGGAAGTGGGTTTTCTCTTTGTACCCCGGCATCTCTGTGAGCGCGCGGAGCGAGGCTCCGGTCAGGGTGTGGGGATTGCGGTCGCGAAAGGGGAAGCGACCGATGGGCACGATGTCCGCGTAGTCGGTCATCACGTAGTCGCGAAAGGTGTTCAGCGCGATCAGGTTTTCGAAGTGAGACATGGGAATCATGCCCCTGGCAATAAAGCCAGCCCATTCCTGACCCATCTTGCGAGCCAGAGTTTTGTCCACGCCCGCCGGCCGGGCCAGTGCCGCAGACTTCTCAGCGACGAAGTTGGAACGCACAGACCCCGGCGCGAAGCGAATCAAATAGCTCTGCCTGCCCTTTTCCTCGGCCAGTGCCTCGAAGGAAAGATTAGCCGCCAGCCTGACCGTTTCGTTGGCGCCAAATCGCAGGTTGTTCTTCCTGTCATCCGTCAGGGCCTGCGCTTCGAAAGCCGCGTAACGGTTTCGCATTTCCACCCTTTTCCCCTTGTCACACGGCGTTAGAGCGCCGAAAATTGACGTGACCGTTTCAGAGGGGAGATGAACCATGGATCCTTCACGCTCGCGCCGAAGACTCCTCATCGTTGACGACGACGACGCCCTTTGCCGAGTGCTCACGCATACCCTCTCCATGCACCGAAAAGATGCCGTGGTAGCGGGTCAAATGCCACCGGGGCGGCGGGAGGATGGCGAAGAGGCGGCGGACGAAGGCCTCGGGCTTGAGCACGAGCTGGGTCTGCCCGGTGTAGTAGGGTTTCCGCAACTTCAGCCGCACCTTGCCCGAAGGCAGCACCGAGAGCCGCTTTTGCGCTATTTCGCTGAGTTTGAGTTCGTGAGCTACACCATGGATTTCAAAGGGCTCCCTCCGAGCAGCGATCCGGGGCCTCTTGATCTTGAGGTGGCCTCCGATGGCAGCGATACCTTCCTCCGCACTTGGATAGGCGTCGGCTACTCCTATTGATGCTCTTTTTCGGTTGAACCCTCGTCAGCCCTCCATCGACACTCCACCCGCTCAATAGCCGTAGTCGTCGTCACTCTTGGGCAGTGGCGGCGTGGTGGAGGGAGACGCAGTCGTGGAGGGTGGAGAAAAATAGCTCATGGCAGCTATACCAGCAGCAGCACCAGCTGGAAGCGCCAGCATCGACAGTTGCAGAACCACAGCGAGCACACGACGCATAGGAGGAAAGATCGGCGCAGCCAGGGCCAAGAGTATGGGCCCACCTGCCAGCAGCGCGATACTCACCAGAGAGAGGTGATCGGTATAGAAGTGACCGATGCTCCATTGGCCCACCATCACCAGCGCAATGGTTGGCACTGCCGGGCGCAAAAGACCCACCCGGGGGCGAAAAACCGCTATGACAAAGATCGCCCCAAGGGTTGCCGCGAGAGGTCCCGAAAGAGCGCCAGTGGTGGCGTTGCCAGCAAAGAGCACGGTGGCACCCCCACTCAGCGCCAGCAGCACCAGCAAACCTGGAAGCAATCGCCCTGTGTCCCGCATGGCGAGCCTGTGCAGCGCGCTCCACACGGAGACAAAAATGAGAGAGAGCACGGGCCACGCCACAGGAGAGATAGCGTTACTCACCCCTCCTAGCCCCAGGAGCTGCGGGGGAAGGAGCGGTCGCAGCAGCAGCCAGCTCGCAGCGAAAGACGCAACAACGCGCACTGTCCAGCGCAACGCCCTGTGGTCAGAGAGGTTTTCGAGCGCTGCTGATAACGCACCCATCAGAGCCAGCACGAGCAGCCAATGGGTGATATCACCATCAAAACCTTGCCACCCAACGATGCCCAGCTGCCCCACCCCGTAGCCCCCCGCCACCCCTGCCGCCACGAGCCATGGTGCATAAGACCGCTCTGAGAATCGTCGATTTGGCCGTGATGCTCTATCGCCGGGGCGCTGAGGTGGTGGGCGTCGCCTCATCGCAGGCTGGAAACTGTTTTATCGATAGCCTGGGATACACCCTCTCGATTTGGCCGTGATGCTCTATCGCCGGGGCGCTGAGGTGGTGGGCGTCGCCTCATCGCAGGCTGGAAACTGTTTTATCGATAGCCTGGGATACACCCTCGCCAACACCGGCCTGAAGGGCAGCATCTCTTATAAGCGCAACGTGCTCTTTCCTGATGATGTGCACCTCGGAAAGGTGCTGACGCCTCGTGTTTCGCTGCGCTATGGGGATTTGCTCAGCCATAAGTTCGACCCTCACACGTCCGTTCATTTGGCGTTGAGGTTTTTGGCCGAAGGCAAAGCTGGTGCCCACGTTGATGGGCCGATGACCTGGCGATGGAGGGGAGCGGCAGATGGAGCTTTGGGGCTGCTCCGCCACCGTTACAACCTCTCTTCGCTTGTCTCGGGCAAGAAGGCTGGTTTGCCGCGTCTCACGGTCTTGAGGGACTGGGTGCATCGCCGCTGGCAGCATCACAGCACCAATCGACCTCAGCGGATGGATGCTCTGTCGATTCTTGCCAACGCAGAGCGTGGTGAGCGCTTCCGCTGCGTGGAGTATTCCATCGTGCTGGCTCAAGTTTATCGCGCCATGGGTTATTGCGCCCGGTTGATACGTTTGCAGGGAAAAGGAGCCCATGTTGCGACGGAGGTCTATGCGCCAACGCTCGGGAAAAACGCGCGTACCGCGAAGGAAGCCCGTTTACCTGCGCGGCACCCGTTATGTGACCACAAAAGACCCAAGGGCATTCTATCCTATTTGCTCAACAGGAAAGTAGGTTTCACCCTTCGCCCAGCAGATCCCAAGGGAGGTAGCCAAGACTTCCCGCTACTACTTCTTTACTCCAGATCTTGTCACCGCGACGAGGGGTTGAGTGCGCTGGATCGTGTGGGTAATCTGCAACGGTTGGTGTGCGAGGTGGTAAACGCGGGTTAGGAGGCAGCGGTGGGCGCTGCAGCGGGGATGGCTGATTGTCGCTGACCAGATGGAGCAAGACGTAGCCCTACACCTAACGAAACAAGACCAGCCCCCAACATTGTCGCTCCAGCAATGAAGCTTAATCCTGCCCCCATCACATCTATATGTTGAGATGAAAACATAAACGGAAGCGATACCGTCATACCAGCACCTCCAAGGATAAATATAAGCAGTGAGATAACGTTGAAATACTGATCGAACACATTCTCATTTCTTTTCATTTCGATCTCCTTGTTCAAACTTCCACCTATTACGAGTCTTGTTGACGAACTCATCTCTTCACAGAGCAATTTTAATGCCACTGTTGAATTGTTCGCTCATTGTTGTTGCCACGCAGGGTAGCCGATGCATCCAGCACGATTCTCGATCTGGCGGCTTGATGAGCAGCACGCTGCCAACCATATCCTTCCCCCTCACAGAGCAGGTTTTAGCGTCAGCCTCCCAAATCAGGGCAGGTCTAGCAGAGAGGAGGCGGAGCAGCATCGGCACGGAGCTGGCTTCTGAAAACAATTAAGAAGAAGCTCTTCTCATTATCAATTCGACCTGTCTATTTGACATACTTCCGAAATATTAGTGCCAACCTGTCAACTCAGGCTATAACGAGTCTGGTATGTGTATAAGGTCACCTACCCTGACGCGGTTGGCGCCTGCAAGCCAATCGCCTATCATGTCTATGCGAAGTTGCAGATGTAAGGGGCGGCGGCGGAGACGATTCTGACGATAACTCGCATCTTTGGACAAGGAGGCGCTCGCTGCGTCTACTTAACGCCACGATGAAGCCGTCGATGAAGGGTGTGAGAACCAAGAATCTGCAACGTGACGAGTTCACACATGGCAACCGAGCTATTCGACACCAGCGCTGGGTTCGACAACGATGGCTGGCTCGCTGATGAGGCCGACCACGCCTCCGTGTTGTCGACCGAACACCTGCGCGACGCCATCTCGAGATCCCTGGACAACGGAAGCTTTCCCGTACCACCACTCCCGAGCGCGCTTGTAGCTATTTCAGATCGAGGAACTTCTCGATGCCTTGGCAGCTTTGTACGTCAACGTTCTGCGATTGCAGCGCGAAGTTGGTGCAGGGCGTGTGGGTGATATTCGTCAGGCAGAGTTCGAGCTGAGCGCGATCCT
>JAFCZD010000401.1 GCA_019314525.1 Deltaproteobacteria bacterium | reverse complement strand
CCACGTTGAGGCCAGATTGACCTCGCCGAGATCGTGCATGCTGCCGGTGCCTTCGCAAAGATCGCCACCCTGAGCCGGAATGAGCGTCGTAGTTGCTCCGGTGCCATCGCCATCAGGCGGAGGCGGTCCATGCGCCCGTCAGGCGACCGCACTTTTTCGAGCAGACGCTGCCTTCGCGAAAACAGTCGCCTCGCAAACAGTCGTGTCTGTCAGCGCAGGTTGAAGGATTTTCGCTGCACGCCAGGCTTTTTGTCAAAGCCGACGACCGAAAGACGCTCGAGCGACTTCTGCGTTAGGGATCGAGGCCTCCCTGCAAGACGATGAGTCGCCGGCCGACCATCCGTCTCGCCTCTCCTATGCCCAGCTATTGTCCCAGGTTTTCGAGCAGGACATTGGGTCTTGCGAGAGGTGTGGTGGACCGTTGCGCCTCATCGCTTGCATCGACGACCCCGAGGCCATCAGCAAGATCCTGACCCATCTCGGCTTGCCCACCGAAGCTCCCCGTCTGGCCCCGGCTCGCAGCCCGCCGCAGTTGGAGCTGGCCCACTGGGAAACCCACATCTAGGCTCCTGCACCACGGCTGGCTCCCTCGCCACATGCCGATAGGGGCAACTGCACGCTTCGCTGTCAAACCACCCAAGAAAGAGCCGCCTGTGGACTCCGCTCCCTTCCCGAGACCCCTAATCAGCCCGCATGGCCTTCGCCTGGCGCCTGGCCAATGGGCGTGAACGCATCGACGTCGCCACTTGCGAGAGCGGCTTGGTGTATGACACGGGTGTGGACGACATCTGAGGGGTTCGCTGGCGGCTGAAAGAACGGCATCTGGGCTTGGAAGACAGAACCGGACCTCACCCGTAGCCGCGAAGGGGCATGGCACGGCCTCGCTCAGTAGGCTGCGGTCCAGGCCGTGGCTTCGGTCTGGTGCTCAGCTGGGATGATTTCGAGGGTGCGTGAGGCGGCGACGACCAGCACGTCTGTCTCCTTGCCCAGGACGTCGCCGATGTGGAGGGTGAGACGCTGCGTCCCGTCGAAGTCCTTCGGCAAGCTCACGCCCATAACGTTGTTGTTCACCTCGGCTGTCGTGGCGACCGCGGTCTTGTCTGCTGTGAGCTCAGCCGCGACCGGGACGGGTTCGGCGTTGGTGTCGTCGAACTTGATCTGCTCTGGTGGCCACTTTGTCTGGGACCGACAGGCCACCTCCGCCCTCGATGGTCACGGGGAAGAACGCGCGGTCCTTCGCATCTTGGACCTGCCTGGTCGGCGGGTACTCGGCCCTGACGTTCGACACACCATCCAGCTTGATCTGGTGGAACAGGAAGTGAACTTCCTTGTCGCCGGTCGGCATCTTTGCATCCGTCGTGGATTCGGGTTCAGTCGCCTCGCAGCTGGCGGCCATGGCCAGCAGTAACAGCGCGAGAGTCGCTGCTGTGATCTTGTTGTTCATTTGGTTCCCCTTCGGCTCATGTTTCCGTCTCTTCTTCTATTTTAGCGTTCTTGGTTCAGTCGTGTTCGACAATTTGCACATGTGGGCCAAATGGCTGCTCGTAGTAGGGGTACTCGCAGATGGACCACGTGTTGGGGTTGAACGCGTCCTGCGTTCTTCCATTCCAAGGGAACGGCGTCGGCGAAATGAGTGGGCCTCCGGTGCCTGACAGGCATGCCCAATTGTTGTGCACTTGCCTGTGCCCTACGTACGAAGGATCAAAATCGAGTCCGCCGTTCTTATAGGAGCAATAGCCCGTCGCGAGGCGATACCACTGGTTGCTGTTCAGGAGGCTGTGGCCACACGCGCCGCAGATCTCGCCAGAGGGTATGGCGAAGGGAATGGCCTTGCAGATGCCATCGTCGCAGTAAGATCCGGAACCTGTGCAGGCGTCGTTGTATTCGTCTTTGAATCCCATCACAGCATGGTTGAGCTCATGCATGAGTAGGCGCGCAGCTTCCTCCAGTTTGTCCGTGTCGAGGTAGTGCTCGCACGTCGTCAGCGGTGGGTTGCCTTCAGCGTTGTCTCCGCACCATAAGTCCGGTGTCATATGGACGCCCGCATTGTCCCATTGGCCGCCGCAGTAGCTGGTGTAGTTCGTTTGGAACCCCTTGACGGATCCTCTCCGGGTCTCGAACGGCTCGTAGCTCGGAGACATGGCTGGTCTGCTGGCGTAGTGATACACCGCGTTGCCGTAGAAGTAGTTGTACCCGTCGCTGCCCTTGGCCCTGCGCTATCGGCTGATCCGCGACAGTGGCCGCACCTTCGTGCGCACGGTGTTTAGCTGGCAGCTCAGACCCGTGTCGAACTCGCTTGGACCCGTGTCGAACCCGCTCAGACCCGTGTCGAACCCGCCGAAAAAAGCACTGTCCGCATCGCAGAAAGCCCTGTCTACATGCCAAAAAGCTCCTCAGGCCTGCCCACGAGCACAGTCGGTGCTCACCAGTGTCATGTCATTTGAAGGTATCGCCTGGCTACTTTGTGAGATTCCTGGCTCATCAGCAGTCTGCCGATGGCGATGGAAATCAAGATCTGTGAGGATGGCCATCCCACCCTGCGCACCACGTTGAACCATTCCACTTCGCTCACCAGCATTGGGGCTGGCGAAGCAGCCCCACCTCAGGCTGGGGCTTGAGGTGGTCGCCATGAGCGCAAGGGTTGGATGATGGTGCCGATGGGCCAAGCTAAGCGAGGCGAGGAAAACTGGCATGACCATATCGTCATTGGATACGATGTGGTCACTTCGAAGGAGATGCGCCATGGCAAGGAACACAACAGACGTCGATTCCACAGCGCTTGCACTCGCGATCTACCGCGACCTGCATTCAGAAGTGGACCCCGTTTTTCAGACCAGGGGCTAAGATTCCCTGACAACTCAACGCGCAGAACAATGCACCTTCGCTAGCTGAACCTCGTCATCATGCCAGCTAAAAGGAGCAACGCGACAACGTGCCTTACGCATAATCTCGAATGAAAAGGGAGAGATGTGGAGTTTCTGAGTGCACTCTTTGCGCGGCACAATGCGCCAGCAGGGACAGCTATCCCCACATTGCTCTTTGGGCACACTTGGGTCGAAAAGCTCCCGCGGACACCTCTGAACCTCTACCTCCGCTTCGCCAGAATTCCAACTGGGCATAAGGGTCAGCTGACAGTCGGCTTTGTCCAAGCAGCTCTTGCCACAAAGGTTTGAGGTGTCCTTGCCGCTTCCATCTAGACAAATACCACTCGCTGCCTCACAGCTGGTGCCTTCAGGGCAGGAGGGCATTTTGCAGGCACCTACACCCGCGCTGCAGGCTACGCCACCATTGGGAAGCAGGAGAGGCGAAGCGATGCACTGGCCCGCGAGGGACGCAACGATCTTCTCGCCGAAGGCTTTGAGGGGTGCACTGACGACTTCAGCCTACAGGTGTGTGGCCATGCGGTCAGCAACGCCAAGATGTTCCTCCGCGAGCCGCCCAGCCTGCTCGTCGCCTGCACGGTAGGAGGCTGAACTCGATGAGGGGGTTGACTACCTAGCCGTCATTATTCAAAGTAATATGACGACAAGGTAGTCAGCTATGTGCAGCCCATGACGTTAAAACCACACTATATCCGTCTGTTAGAGCCACCTGTTCAATCGTTCTTTCTTTTTGGGCCGCGTGGCACAGGCAAGACAACCTGGCTTCGGCATCGATTTCCAGAGGCGCCACGCTTTGATTTGCTCGATGAGCGTCTCTACCAGACCTACCTCGCCGATCCAGGTGTTTTCGCCGGAGAGCTGCGGCTCTTTACTCCAGGAACGCTCGTTATCGTCGATGAGGTTCAGCGCTTGCCTTCACTCCTCAACGAGGTGCATCGGTTCATCGAGGAGCGGCAGCTGCGCTTCGTGCTTTGTGGGTCGAGCGCCCGCAAGCTCAAGCAAGCTGGGACGAACCTCCTTGCGGGCAGAGCCCTCCGACGCCATATGCATCCATTTGTTCCAGCCGAGCTGGGTGATGACTTTGACTTGGACGAGGCCCTACGCTGGGGAACTATTCCCGTTGTTTGGGGTGCACCTGATCGGCGCGAGGCGCTCGAGGCTTATGTGCAGACCTATTTGCGCGAGGAGGTCCAAGCCGAAGCTCTTGTGCGCAACCTTCCCGGCTTCGCGCGTTTTCTTCCCGTGGCTGCGCTCTTTCATGGGCAGGTGATCAATATCTCAGGCCTCGCACGTGACGCAGGCGTCGCTCGCACAACGGTCGCTGGGTATCTGGAGATCCTCGAGGATACGCTGCTCTCCTTCCGTCTTCCCGCCTACCAAGCGCGGCTTCGGGTGCGTGAACGTAAGCACCCAAAGCTTTATTGGACAGACGCCGGGCTGGTGCGGGCTGCGAAAAAACACCTTGGTGTGCCTTCGCCCGAGGAACTTGGAGCCCTCTTTGAGGGGTGGGTGGCGGCGCTCTTGCGTGCTTATCAGGACTACCAGCGTGCCTTTGATGAGTGGCACTATTGGGCGCCCACCGGTGGCGCCGCCACAGAGGTGGATTTCCTTCTACGGCGAGACGAGATGCTGGTGGCGATCGAGGTCAAATCGGGGTTGACGGTGCCCCGTAGCGCCTTGAAGAGTTTACGGGCGATTGGCGAGCTTCCTGGTGTTTGTCGGCGTATCGTTGTCACACGGGGGGGGAGAGCACAGCAGACAGCTGATGGCATTGAAATCTTGCCCGTGGCGACCTTGGTTTCACTGCTGCATGACGATCAGCTTTTTCCTTAGCGTCCGCCCCATCGAAACACGGTGTTTACATCTTCGTGGGGTAACGTGATGGGAGCGAAGCGAGGGTAGACCAAGTGGAGGCCTACGCCGCCTCAACTGGCTCGATGAAGCCTGCAGGGACGAGGTGGACGATTTGCGGGCGCGGCTGGGCTGAGGCCGAGCTGACGAGGATGACTAGGCCTACTGCACCACCGGACACGCCGCCACATGCACCAAGCCAGAGTCCAAGATGAAACGCATGTCGCGGTCTTTGGCCAAGAGCAGCACATCGTGCTCATGAGCCAAGCGCACGTCTCCCCTTGGCGAAGATCTGCCCTTCGTCACGAGCTCCTGGCTCAAAAAAGACGTGGGCGGTGGCGCGTCCGTCATGACCCAGGGTTACGCTCTTGAGCATCACAAACTGCACCGCGGCGAGGGCATCCTGCACAAAGGCCTGCGCCTCTTTGCCCTTGGCTTGGCTTAGGGGCACCGGACATATATCCCTGGGGCTAGCATCGCAGTGGGCTGTGGTGGAGTGGTGCGGGGAGGACTCTAGGGAGTGCCCCTAGGGCAGGGGAGCGCTAAACCAGGCGAACCTAGAACGCGAACTTTGGAGGAAGCGCGCTGACATCAGCAGGCGGCTACGACATCTTTCTCGCCAGCTACAATGTCGATGGTGCTCACCGTTGGTCCAAGAGCTTTGGCGGGACATTGGTTGACAGCGGCAAGGGGTTGGCAACCAACGCAAGCGGCGACGTG
>JAFCZD010000400.1 GCA_019314525.1 Deltaproteobacteria bacterium | reverse complement strand
AGCGTGGTGAAGTTCGTTCCATTGGCGCTGAACGCGAGCCCCCCTCGGGTTGCGACGTAGAGCACGTCATCCTGCACATGAAGATCGCGGATGACTTGGTTGGGAAGCCCTGGAACCGTGGTCCAGCTGAAACCACCGTCGACGGAGACCGCCAAGCCTGAGCTTGTACCCCAATAGAGTCTTCCTTGAACAATAGCCACATCTGTCATCGCCAAGCGAGGTGGGAGATGACTGTTGGAGGCCACCGTGGGCCAACTGACCCCGTCGTCGTGAGAGAGTGCGAGGCCTGCGCTTGTTGCGGCGTAGAGCGTCGATGGAGTGCGCGCCATATCTCGGATGTAATTAGAAGGTAAACCGTTGACGGTTGTGCGGTTGACAAAGGAACCTGCTCCGTCACGTGAAATGGAGAGGCCTCCGTCGGTTGCGACATGGAGCGCTCCTTCCAAGACCCGTACACGCCGAATTCGGTCATGGACGAGCCCCTGAGCGGTGGTTCGAACCTCCCAGGGCCCCTCGTCGACCGACAAGCCGAGCCCGGCTCTCGTGCCCACGTAGACAGTGTTTCCCTCGACGAAGACGTCGCTAATGGAGTTGTGGGGCAAGCCCTCAGCGGTGGTCATGATGCTCCACGTGGAACCACCGTCACCAGAAATGTTCAACCCCGAACCCGAGCCGACATACACGCGATCAGCGGTGGCGAAGACGCAGGTGCCACCGTTGGCGGCCATTCCGTCGTCGGCGCGTTTTTGCACGTAGCTCAGAGCGTCATCATCGGAGATGGCGAAGCTGCAGAGGTTGACAACATAGAGGGTGGAACCGAACTGGTGAGCGTCTTTGATTAGATTGGAGCAGAACCCATCGCCCGTACCACCTATGTGTTCGAATGACCCCCCTTCGTCTCGGGACCGAAAGATCGCGGAGAAGGTTGGCAGGTAGAGCGAATGATCAAAGATGGCCACACGCTGGATTTCAGCGTTCCCCAGACCGTTGAGGACCGTAGGCGTACGCCAGGTGGTTCCATCGTCAGTGGAGATGGAGACACCAGAGGTTGTGCCCGCCACCAGGATCGGTCCGTCCACTTCGACCCCCGTCACGCTGTTCCCTGCGATATCTGCGTAACCAGGAAGGCCATAGGGGATGGGCGTGAAGGCGAGGGGCTTGCCTGGGATGGTGTCTGTTGGGATGGTGTCTGTTGGGATGGTGTCTCGCGTTGCGTCAAGCGGTGACGCAGCATCTGGCGCAACACCGTCTCCGTCTGGCCCGACGCCGTCTGGTATTCCATCGGGCTCAACCCCATCAGGCATAATGCCATCAGCGTCCATTGCTGAGTCCGCATGGCCCAGGACATCTTGGGCGAGGTCCAGCGTGGTAAAGTCAGCGGTGCGATGGTCGTTATGGCTGAAGCCGTAGCGCGTGCAACCCGTTGCCACGAGCTGCAGCAGAAGTAGGGCCGTCGCTACTTTGACCATGTGAAAAGTATAACCGATACGCGTAGTTCTTGTCGTTGGGTCTGGAGTGAACGCAAGGATTTCTGCGAAGCGGCTTGTGTTGCTCCATTGAGCGCGCTAGGGCATTTTACATGCGCTTTTCTGTGATGATGGTCCTGGTGGCTCTCAGCTGCGGTGAATCGAGCAACCCATCTGATGGAGGGGTGGATCGCGACCAACGTGTGGACCAACACGTTGATCACGAGCCGACCGACCAAGAGCGCCTTGACGGGGTGGCCGATAGTGGCCCCACGGACAGCTCCAGTGAGTCCATGATGTTTGATAGCAGAGAGGACGCAACCTCACTCGTTCCGCCTTCCTTTTCACCAGCCCCTGGTACCCATGGATATGGAGAGGCGATCAGCCTCACAGGGGTAGATGGTGTAATTTACTACACCCTCGACGGTACACAGCCCGACGCCAGCGCGTTGCGCTACGAGGGGGCGCTGCGTCTCACCACCCGCATCGCTGGAGCGACGATCCGTGCGGTGCTCATCACTGACGAGGGTACCTCGAGCGTGGCCGAGGGGCGCTTCGAGCTACGTCCAGGGATGGTCATTCATTTCAGAGCGCCTGACCATTGGACAACCCCCCACATTCACTACTGGGACACACAACCCGCTGGGCTGGAGACCCCCTGGCCTGGCAAGCCCATGTATGCAGAAGGCGATGGGTGGTACTTCATTCAGCTTGCAGAGCAGACCGCGGCGAAGGTTGTCTTCAGCCAGGGGGGCAGCGAGCAGACAGGCGACCTCTCCTGGGCGGGCCCAGAGGGCTATTACGACGACGGCGATTGGTACGACGTACACCCTGACCACTTCAAGCGCTTCCAATGGCCAGGGGGCAAAGCCAAGGCGCTGGTGATGAGCATGGATGATGGCAACGTGCAGGACCGGCGCCTGGTGGCGCTCTTCAATACCTATGGCATTCGCGGGACCTTTCACCTCAACTCGGGGCGCCTGGGCACCACGAGCTATATTGCAGCGGCAGAGGTGCTCACCCTCTACGCGGGACACGAGGTCTCCGTTCATTCGGTGACTCACCCACACCTCTCCGACCTCTCTCTTTTGGAGATTGAAAAAGAGGTTGGCGACGACAAGGCGGCCCTGGAAAAGCTTAGCGGCGCGCCTGTGTTGGGCATCGCGTATCCTTTTGGCTCCTACAATGCAGATGTGCTCAAAGTGGTGAAGCAGCAGGGCATGATCTACGGGCGCGTTGTGCCACAAACCAACGATTTACGAATCCCTGGTGACCTGCTGACGTGGCGCGGCAGCTGTCACCACACAGGTGCCTATGCTTTGGGTGAAGCGCTGATGCGCCGGTCAGAGCCCACTCTGGCGTTGCTCTTTGTTTGGGGCCACGCCTGGGAGTTAGACGGTGATACGCCCACCAACAGCTGGGCCCACATGGAGGCCTTCTGCCAGCTCGTTAGCCAGCAGACCGATGTCTGGTATGCGACGGCAGGGGAGGTGGCCACATACCTGCTCGCCCTGCGTGCCGTGCGGGTTTCGTTGCATGGTGACAGCATGACCAATGGGTCTGCTGAAGTGGTTTGGATCCGCACCTCACGGGGAGTCGAACGGCTCGCGGCGGGCGCGTCTGTGGCGTTGTAGCTTGACCATGTCCTTGACCTCAGCCGCTCACTCACTTCATGCTTAGGTTGTGCTGCATGCGCTCAGTTTTTGCTCCTTCGTGCTCTGCCTTCCCCTCGCAGGGTGTCATCTGATCGCGGAATATGGGAACGCGGACGGTAGGGAAGATGCGAGCGCCGACACAACACCGCTTGATTCGAACGCCCATGAAACGAGCAGCCATGAGGCGAGCATTGCCGACGCGATGACGGATGCTCCTGAGGGTGGGCCAATTGATGGTACGCAGGACAGCCCCACGCCCACGCTCGATGCCCAAGAGCCTTTCTCCCCCAACGTTACGTTTTCTCCTGCCGCGCTTGTGCCTGGGGGCGTCAACACGACCAGGGACCAAGATGGCCCCTGGCTCTCGAGCGATGGTCGGCGCCTCTACTATTCCGACAGCGTTGCAGGTAGCGGCACCACACGGCGCATCTACTTCGCCAACCGGTTGAGCCTCGAGTCTGACTTCAGCGATGGCGGGCCCATCGCAGAACTCTACGAGGCAACAGTGGCCGCGGGTGACGTCACCCTCAGCGCCGACGAGACGGTGATCATCTACGAGCGGGTTGTCTCGACCACCGAGGTGAACCTCTACCAAGCCACCCGCACTGCTATCACCGAGCCCTTCTCTCCACCCCAACCTTTGCCTGGAGTGACCACCACGGAGATCGAGGAGGATCCGTCTCTTTCAGCTGATGGGAAGGTGTTGGTCTTCAACCGGCACACCACGACTTCACCAAATCGCCTCTATTACGCCACCCGCGCCTCTCTCACGGAGACTTTCTCGCCAGCTGTCGCGCTCAACGTGGCGAGTGGAACCGAGGAGGCTGAGGATCCTTGTTATCTCCAAGGGCTGGGGCTGGTGCTCTTTGAGTCCAACGACTTCCACCAGACTACGGACAAGGATATCCTGGCCGTTTCGTGGAAACCGGGTGCTTTGGTGGGAGCACCTCAGCTGCTCAAGATCTCGTTGGCATCGGAGGGTGAAGGTGATGCCTTCGTTCAGCCTGCTCTGCGCATGATTGTCTTTGTGCGTGGCGATAATTTGTATCAAGCAACGTATTGAGTGTTCGACAACCCACCGGCTGGCGCTGGTGGATTTGAAGAACAGCCCACGCCAGGCTAAATTGTCCTTGGGGGCACCCTAGGAGGTTGTCTGATGCGGTTTTTTGATGCTTTCCGACTGAGGGTGCCTGGGTGTGTTCTGGTTGGTGCCTTGTTATGGCTCTCCAGCTGCACCCCCGATCTCGGGTATGCGCCCTTCAAGTGCAACGCTGGCATGCCCGAATGCCCCGACGGTTATGTGTGCGATGTAGATAAATGGTGTGTTTCTAGTCTTGTAGCGTTGCCGGCGTGTGGGGATGGCATGTGTGACGCTAACGAGGATTGCACCAGTTGCCCGACGGATTGTGGCCTCTGTGAGGCGGAGTGTGGGGACGGCAGCTGCGACGTGAAGGATGGGGAGACATGTAAGAGCTGTGAGCCAGATTGTGGCCCATGCCCCTGTGGTAACGGCACGTGCGACGACGGCGAGGACTCGAAGAGCTGCCCCGAGGATTGTGTAAATACTCCAGAGTGCGGCAACGCTCTCTGTGAAGAAGGTGAGACCGCCACAACTTGTCCCACGGATTGCAAAACGACCAAATGCCCCAATGGAAAGTGTGAGGCGGGTGAGAACAGCACCACCTGTCCGCAAGACTGTACGGCCCTGCAGTGTGGCAATGGCGTTTGTGACCAGGACGAAAACCCCGTGATTTGTCCTGCGGACTGCCCTGTGCCGGTCTGCGGGGATGGTCTCTGCGAGGATCCGGAGACCGCGTTGATCTGTCCTCAGGACTGCGGGACGCCGTCGGTCTGTGGGGATGGAACCTGCGACAGCGACGAAACACCCACCAGCTGTTCGGATGACTGCAAGTCCTCGGGCGTCTGCGGGGACAAGACGTGTAACCCGGGGGAACTCTGGAATACATGCCCTTCAGATTGCGCTTCTACGCCGCGTTGCGGTGATGGGAAGTGTGATATTGGCGAGACCTCGTCGAGCTGTCCTCAAGACTGCTGGTCTTGAAGGAACGCGCGCCTCTTAGAGCGGGTTTTCACGCCGTAGCTTCGCCGCGAGCTCCAACGCTTCCCGATAAAGTTTGATCTGGTTTGGCTGTGTGAGCACCAGCAAGCGCTCTATGGGCAACTTGGCGATCTTCTGGGTGAGCTGCCGAGCGGTGACGCGCTGACGGTGTTCTTTGCCCAGTTGCTGCAATAGCCGATTGAGCAGCCCGCCGGGTTTGGCGTCTCGAGCGAAGTTTGCCGAGGCTGTGGGGTCGAGCAGCAGTGTTGGATGCTTGATGT
>JAFCZD010000399.1 GCA_019314525.1 Deltaproteobacteria bacterium | reverse complement strand
TTGGTCGAGCCACCTCAGCGCCGCGGGGCTGGTACGACGCGGGCCCCTGGGTGACCAACCCGTCACGTTCGGCACAGGACTGCTCTATCGCCTCGAGCTGCCTTCGGGCTGGCAACCGACGCTGCGGCTGCTCTGGGCTACGGCCCCTGATCGTGGCGCCTCCACCGATTATTACGTACTCGGTGCCCTCGGCGGTGTGGGCTACCGCTGGCAACGCGGCCCGCTGAAATGGCGCATCGAAGCCCTCGCCGGCTACGAGCACCTCTTCCAGAGCGAGCTCGAGGGTGAAAGCCGCAACAGCGGGAGCTTCACCTATCTCGCCTCGTTGGGTGGCAGCTTCTCCTTTGGCGATTTGGAGCTGCACCTCGACGCCGGGGGAGGCGGCCGCCTCTTCAAGGTCCGCGAGGAGGGCACGGTGCACAGCGTGGATCTACAGCTCTTGCTCGGCTTTGGTTGGCGCTGGGAGCATTAGCGGCATGCACGCCGCTGGGGTGCTCTTAGCCAAGCTCCGCGAGGAGCGCTCGCGCCTGCTGGGCAACCTGCACCGGATCTGCCTGACAGAGGATCAGCCCCAGATGTTCGTATCCACCCCACTCTTGAGTGTAGGGCAGAAATTCAAAGTAGAGGCCAGCCCCAGGCCCATTATGCGTGATCACGTTGTAGGCGAGTTCGCGCCCCAAACGTGGCATGAGGGTGTGAATCAAGCGCAGAGCATCACGCCAGCCTCGAGCCACCGCGTTGACCTCAGCGTCGTCGAGCTCAAAAAGATAGCGGCGTGACGTTCGCTCGAGCACCAGCTGCATGTCAAAGGGGCGCCGCATGAAGTGCGGCACCAGCAGTCGCGCGGGACCGTAATCTGCGAGCGTCAGCGCATCGGCGTTCTCTCGCAAAATATAGTCAGTATATCTCTCGCCCCGCTCTTCTTCGAAGCGCGCGTTGTCCAGTAGGCGGCGCGGCACCACGCTGGAGAGCACGATCTGCTGGTGGCCATGGGCCAAAGATCCACCTACCAACGCGCCATAGTTCTTGATGATCCCGACATACCCTCGCCGGCCAGCCACATCTCCCCAGCTGCTGTTGTCGGGCAGGCGTTCGTCACCACCCGTGAGCAGTGCACTGCACGCTCCATGGCCGCCAGCCGCCGCACCAAGACCTCACAATCGTCTTCGGGCATATTATGCCAGTCGTGGTGGTGGATGGAGGAGCTCCACTGCACGAAATGCATGCCATAAGCGGGCTCACCCTGGGGCCCTCCGCTCTCGCCGCCTCGCCATTCTCTTAGCGGCGGGCAAAGCCCTTGCCGCGGTGGGGCGTTGAATGGAAAGAGCACAGGATAGAGGTTCTTCGAGGTGAAGCAGAAGCCCTCGCTGAGGGAGGCCATATCAACGGTCCCCCCTGCACGAGCGAAGGAGGAGTTTTTTCGCCCTGATTGTCATGGGGACGTTTGGAGCGACCGCTGTTGTAAATGATGCGGTCCCCCGACCGCGGGTCCACCTGACAACGGCCGTCAGGGAGGAAAGGCGAATTCCCAAGCTCAGCCTGCACCAAGGCCGCGATCTCGGTGGAGTCAAGCGCCTGAGCGTCTTCCACCTCTAGCTTGGCGCGCAATGCCGCGAGCGAGAGCGCTTTGGTGGACATGGGCAGGGAAGCTAGATGAAGGTAGAGAGTGTTTTACTGCGAGAGGGGTGACGCAACTTGCCCAGGGCCTTGGCCTCGATCTGGCGAATTCGCTCGCGCGTCACCTTGAAGTTGCGCCCCACCTCTTCGAGGGTGCGATCGGTGCGCTCGCCGATGCCAAAGCGTAGACGGAGGATGCGCTCCTCTTTGGGCGTCAGCTTCGAAAGAGCCATACGTGTTTGGTCCATCAACTCGGTGTCGATGGCAGCCTCGAGGGGATTGATGGCGCCATCGTCCTCGATGAAGTCACCCAACTCGGAGCTGTCCTCTTCGCCCACAGGAGTCTCCAGAGAGATGGCGCGACCCGAAACGCGATACATGCTGCGCACCTGGTCCGATGGAAGCTCCATGCGCTCAGCGGTCTCGTCGATGGTGGGCTCCCGCCCCAAATCCTGCAGGAGCTCGCGACGTGTACGCAACAAGCGGGTGATGGACTCGCTCATATGCACAGGGATGCGAATAGTGCGCCCCTGATCGGAGATGGCGCGTGTCATGGCCTGGCGGATCCACCAATGGGCGTAGGTGGAGAACTTATAACCACGCCGGTACTCGAACTTCTCAACAGCACGCATCAGACCGATGTTGCCCTCTTGAATCAGGTCGAGAAAAGGCAAACCGCGGTTGATGTACTTCTTGGCGATGCTCACCACCAGACGAAGATTGGCCTCGACCAATTTGGCCTTGGCACGCTCCAGGCGACGGCGCGCGCGGAGAACTCCCGTGGCAGCCTCCCGCAGGTCGTCAATGGTGATGCAGAGGGCACAAGTGGCCTCCTCGATGACAGCCCCATCACCCTTGGCAAACCTCTCGACGCTCTTGGCGAGCCGAATGAGGTCTTCGCGGGAGAGCGTGGGGTTGGTCAACAGAGCCAAGGTCTTTTCGCGATTTCGGTCGAGCACGGCCTGCTCGCGGCTGTGACCAGCACGGCTCGCGGCTATTCGTTCACGAGCCCGAATGCTTCCCCGCTGCAAGCGGCGAATTTGCTCGAATCGCTTGCCCAGGCGCCCCACCAAGGATTCGTCGATCTCCTCGCCGTCCTCTGCGACTCCATCAAAAACATCATCTACACGACGCTCTCCGCGAGCAAGAGCGTCACCAATGAGCAGGACCTCGGCCACACCCACGGGATAAGAGAGGATGACCTGAAGCAGCATGCGCTGCCCATCCTCGATACGACGCGCCAACTCCACCTCACCCTCGCGGGTCAACAAGGTCGTCTTGCTGAGGGTACGCATATAGGCGCTCACTGGATCGCCACGGCGTACATCCGCGTAGGACGAGGCGTTCTCGTCGGTTGTCGTTTCCTCTTCGCCATTCCGGCTAGGGGCCTTCGTTTGCTGTGTCTGCGTCTCGTACATTGCCTTTTTACCCTCTACCCTTAGGGCGAACGTTCCCGAGTAGTCCGCACCAGTGTCGTTTGGTCGAAAGTCGAAAGCCCCTCACTCGATGGGGGTGTCCCAGCATCCTGCAAATGACAGTCCAACAGGTGGGTGAATGGACTACCTGCCGGGGATGTATGGGTATAGTTGTTTGGCGCAATACGTCAAGAATTGCGGAGATAAAAATCTAGATAAAATCGCATGATAAAGGTCTTCATGGAGGGACTGCTCAAAGGGGTGCCGAAGCACACGATGGGCCGATTTGACGCAAATTTCGCCACGAATACGCAGAATCCCCCTTCCAGTACCGTGAGATTCGCCCCACCGACTCTCGGCTGGAACCACTGAGAAGGCTCATGGAGAGATCTACACGTTGGATGATCCCGCTTGTGTTGATGGGGCTTGTGGCAACTCCAGAAGCGGACAGAGCAGTGGTCACCAAAAACGAAGAGCCCTATCATTTTCGATGGGCAGCCTTGGGCTGGTGGCGGCACTGAGGGCCATCAGCGAAACCGAATACCATCTCTCCACGCACATAGGGCCGGCGCAGAGTCACCCCATAGGAAATCCCCTCCGCCTCGAAAACCAGCGTAATATCAACCAGCCGCCGGACGGGGTGCTTGCACTCCCCCAACACCTCTCCAGACTCCCCCCCCTGGCGAGAGATCTCTCGCGCCTTTTCCCAAGGGATCAGCGACCAACAATGGGCAACTCCTTCTCGTACCTTCTTGAGTGAACGCAACCACCTCTCGCGCATCTTCTTCTCGCCATGTTGCGAAAAACGACGGGGGCATGCCAGCGTTGCCTCGGAAGCCGTGGCGAGAAGCGCCACATAAGCGCTCGCGTTGCCAGAACGGATCGCGTTGAGAGCCCGCCGCACCAAGGCCCCTACGGCTGCAGGCCGTTGAAGGGGAGCCTCCGTCGGGTGGGCCTGGTCGCTCTTGCAGCCAACGACGCCCCCGGTGGCCAGAACCAGGACGAGCAATGACACAGCGAATAAGGGGGGGGAGCGCATCACGGCGCGCAGCCTAGACCCATTTAGTCGAAATAGTAATCCTGTACTGCCCCGATGCTCACATCAAGGCAGCTCGAAGACCGCAAGGATGGGGCGATGGTCTGAATAAGCCTGGGTTTGAAGAAACGTGGTCTGTGTGAGCTTCAGACCCTCATCATAGAAGATGTAGTCCAGGCGACGAGTGGGAGCCATGGTAGGAAAAGTGAAGAATTTCCGTTCCTTTTCCTGGTAACGCGCAAGTGGCACGATCTCACGCAAGCCTGGAATGCCACGCAGTAAAGAAAGGGTCTCATCCCCACGGTAGTCATCTCGGGGGCTGTCAATGAAAGCATGCTTCTTCTGCGCCTCGGGAGGAGCTGTATTCAGATCTCCCCCCATGAGCCTCAAGGTGCTGCCCTTACCCATGGTGAGCCTTCGAGCCAAGACTCGCGCTTGTGCCATGCGGTTGTGCTTACTGAAAGCCTCGAGGTGATTGTTCACCACCTGCAGTTCACGCTTCCCCAAGCGAATGGTGAGAAACTGTGAGTAACGGTGGAGGTAGAAGAGGTTATAAATAAAGGAGTTTTCCGGAGGCTTTGGGTGCAGGAGCACACGATTGCTCTCAATGGGAAAGCGGCTGAGCACGCCCCCTCCCGAGACAACCGGCCCATAGTGCTTGCTCGGAGGCCATGGCGGATGGGGCACCCAACGCGCACGCCAGCTCAACGCGGATGCTGCATAGGGCAAGCCTGCATGTTTTCCGAGCAACGCCAATTGATCGAGGTGATGGCTGCGGCGGGCATCAAAATCCACCTCTTGCAGCAGGAGGATGTCCACCTGATGTTTGCGAACCAACGCACCCATCTGGCGCAAGCGCTCCTTGAGCACCCCTCTAGAAGAGGGCTCGTTGGCGTTGTTGTCAGGGTTCGTGCCCCGAGCGAAGGCGATGTTCCAGGTCATCACGGTGACACGCTGGACAGCAGAGCGGGGTCTGGATTGGGGCGGAGAAACCACGAGGGGGAGACGGCGAATCTCCCCCGACCTTTCACCAGGCTCGAGCCCACCACCTGCAGCCCATGCAATGAATCCAGCAATTCCGGCCATGAAGAGCACACTCCCGAGGCCAAGCCGTCGCAACACCACCTGCCAGCGCCAACGTCTACTCATCTCTAATTGGAGAGGGAGCGCAAGATGCGCTCCACGCCGAGGGCCGCCTCGACCAACCCTTGCCGGCTCCGACGTATGCCGTCACCGCTGGCGCGCGCCACCAGAAAGAGCTGCCCTTCTTGTAGACGTAAACGCAGCACAGTGATGGGATCGGGCTGGGATACGAGCTGGATGAACCCATGCCGGTCCCCTGGCAGCGAGGCCGCAGCGCGGGCCGCGTGGGAGCACTGGCCGGACTCCTGGGAGGTCGCCCAAAGCCTTCCGTCAGCATCTGCCAGTACCAGAGCGTCGATCTGTCGCCTTGAAGCCACTTGTTCGAGTTGGTGGTGTAAGGCAACATCCACATGATTGCTACGCTCTTGGCGACGTTCAGGGCCCTCGTAGACACTCTTCTGCATGCTCCTCTGTTAGCACGGGCCAGCGACACAGCACAGAAAAGGCGACGAGAGACGCAGATGGCTCAAACACTAAGCGCGCTGATGCTGGTGGGACTCGCGGCCTTTGGCTGCGAGGGGTTTCGCGCGGCAGGGGGCGACGCCCTGGGCATGAGCGACGTACAAAGCCCTGACCAGGCAGTTGATCTCTTCAGAGCTGATGCCTCAGAGATCGATGCCTCAGAGATCGATGGTGCAGCAGCGCCCGATGCTGGCCTGGCGCCCTGCCCCGATGGCCTCAGCGCTCCTATCATCACACGTGTCGACGCGAGCGCCGTGGCCGTGGCCCTCGCCACGCCCACCACCCTCAGCGTCAGCGCCGATGACGCCGCCGGCCTTGGCCTACGCGTGGACTTTCGTGCCTCCGCAGGCACCTTCACTGTGGGAACCTTCACTCAAGGCACCCATACCGCTAGCTGGCAGCTGGACCAGGGGGTGCCCCTGGATTTTTTCACCACCACCTACACCCTCGACGTGGAGGTAACCCACGCATGTCAGGGCAGCCCCTCCAGCTTGGGGTCTGTGAAGGTCGACGTCTATGGCAACGTCCTCGTCACCAATTCCCGCCGAGATAGCCTGGAGGTCTTTGGCAGCAATGGTTCCCACCTCGGAAGGTTGGTCGACGGCAGCCTCGGCGGGCCAGCGGCGATGCTACTGCTCTCACGAGAAGAGATCGCGGTGAGCAGTTTCGCTGACAAAGACGTCAAGGTCGTCCGCCTGAGCGATGGCAAGGTGCTGCGTAGCTTTGGTGGTGGCGTCGCGGAGCTTTCGCCTCGCTACCTTGACAGGCTCTCCGATGGCAGCGTGCTCGTCGCCCCCGTGAACGACAATCAAATTGTACGCATGGATCCGCAGAGCGGCGCGCTGCTGAAGACGATAACGGTGCCCCACACCTACGGGCTCGCGGGCCTCACCCACCTCGCCGACGACACCATCATCTCTGGGATCAGCGGCACAGGACGCTTCTACAAGAACCCGCCCGACGGCAGTTTGGGCACACTCTTTTTCACCATCACCAACACCTACGACACCTACACCATCCGAGGGCTGGCGAGAGACGAAATCCTAGTGAGCACCATGGACTGGAACTACAACGGCGTATTGGTCCGCATAGACTCCCATGGCGAGGAGATCGAACGCAAAGTCCATAGCGGTTTCCACGCTCCCACCCCCGAAACCCTTACGCCCTTCATCGGAGGTTTCCTCTTCACCCACC
>JAFCZD010000398.1 GCA_019314525.1 Deltaproteobacteria bacterium | reverse complement strand
GTCGCAGTCTTTGTCCCTGCGTGAGCAGGAGTAGAAGCTGTGATCGAGGCCAGGGTAGCGGCGATAGGTGAGGTTCTTTTTGCCCAGTCGTATGAACTCGGCCGCAATGAAGTCAGCGCTCTCGATGGGCACAGATTGATCTGCTGAGCCATGGGCTACGAAGATGGGCACCGAGACCTTGACCAACGATTCGATGGGCGGGCGCCTGAAGTAGGCGGCCCAGCGGCTATAGGGGTGCCCAAAGAGCATCTTGGTGTGACTCGTGGGATCGGTGAAGACGTCCTGTAGTTTCTGCTGCAATTGGGTGATGGCGACCTCCACCATGGCTGGATCTTTTCCGCGCAGCTGCTTGCGGATCATCACGAAAAAATCGAAGGCCTGGGTTGGCCCGCCGCCGGACATGAAGCCCAGACGATCGACGCCTTTGCTCGAAGCCGCCACCACAGCGGCCACATCGGTACCCTCGGAGAAGCCGAGCACGATCACCTGCGGGTGGTATTGCTTGAGAGCCTGAACGGCCAGCAGGTAGAGTCAGCCACACGGCTGTCGAGGCCCGCGTGCTGGTGATAGGCCTTCGAGCAATGTGTCCCAACTCCAGCTTGGCGATCCCCGAGCTTCACACCACGCTTTTCCAAGGCGACCACGCTGAGCTTCTTGTGGACTATTTGGTAGAACATCCCGGGCAAGCCGGATTTGAGAGTACCGTCCTTCCGCTTTTTAAAGACCGACCCACAGCCTGAGCCCGAAACCACCACCAACAAAGGCAACGAGTCTTTCTTGCCCAACTTGTCGTGACCACCAAAGAGCACGAGCTGTGAACCGTCAGCGCGGGGTAAGGTGTAGCGGAAGAAGCCGTTCTCCAGCTTTTTGTCTAAGGTCACTGGCCCAGCGACGCCCTTTGGGGTCACTGGGGACGCGTTGCTCTTGACCCCATTCGTTGTGCCACACGCGCACAGGAACACGACCAGCGCAATACCCTGGCCAGGCCTACCATTTTTCCTTTGCATCTCAGGGCTCCCTCGAGAGGTTTCCGGTTGAGTAGACCATACCAAGCTCGCGGTCTAGGGGTACCGTCACCCTGGCGCTTGGCCTTTTTCGCTGGGCTGGTAGAGTCGCCAGCTGTGCAACTCTCAAGCTTCATTCTAAACATTGGGAAGACCGTGCTTCCCCTTCTTTTGCTCTGTCTGGGCGTTTCACTGGCCACAGGCTGCCGCGCTAAGTCTTCAACACCCAAAGGCCTGCCGCTCAAAGAGCGCATCACACGTATTCAGCAGCAAGAGTGGCGCCGGGCGGAGTTGCGACCCCATACGCTACGTGAGGCCCTGAACGATCCGGCGCCGAAGGTCCGCGCCCGAGCCGCGCTCGCCATGGGACGCATGGGGTTGATGGCGCCCAAGGCGCTCATGGGGGGCCTCAAGGATACATCCAGTGAAGTGCGGCATCACACAGCCTTTGCGCTCTCATTGCTGGCGAACGCACACCCCGGTCTGCGCAAGACCATCGCCAAGGGCCTTCGCGCTGCGCTTGAAAGTGAAAAACACCCACCCACACATCACCAGATATTGCTCGCCATTGGGCATATAGGTCAGCCGAAGGATAGAGAGCTGCTGGAGGCGGCCTTTGTTGGCCCCCACCGCGTGCAGGCCCTCGAGGCGTGGGGGCTGTTGGCACGAAAAGCAAGCCTCCAGCGTGATGTGGGCGCGGCCTTGGTTCCGCTCCTCGGATCTGATCGCGTCGCAGAGAGTCGCGCGGCGGCGTGGGCAACGGCCCAGCGCAACGCCAAGGGCAAACATGACCCTCTGTGGAGCAAGCTGCTCGAAGTTGGCGCTGATAACGAAGACGACACGACACGTCTTTGGGCCACACGCGCCCTCGCCAAACAGGGGCCGCAAAAGATCCCGCTGAAATGGTTGCTCGAGCGCCTCGCCGACCCGGCAGCTTCGGTGCGTGAAGCCGCAGCGCGGGCCTTCGCCAAACGAGGCGTGCGCTCCGCCGTGAAGCTCAGCGTGGCCCTGCGCCGCCTTTGGCGGGAGGCGGGCTCCAACCACCACCGCCTCACGGGGACCTCGATCTTTCCTGTGCTCACAGGGATACGAGCCCTGGAACACCAGGTGAGGATCGCCACGATCCGGCAATTCGCCGCGGATCTGCTTTACCTTTCCGACGCCAGTGACGCCGCCGTTCGCTACAGCCCAACCGAGGCCTCGAGCGTGGACCGTGTGCACTGCGCCGCCGCTCGGCTTTGGGATCTAGGCGTGAAGCGTATTGAGCGCACCCCCACCTGCGGTACAGCACGCGCGGCTGATCTCTCCACGAGTTGGCGCCGCAAGCTTGTCATCTCCACCATCGTCGACATGAAAGAGCGAGACGCGGAGTGGAAGCTAACATTGGTGCGGCGCTACCTACGTGACCCCAACCCTTCGGTGCGTGAGGCAGCGGTGAGCTCGTTGGCAGGCCTCGATCACCCCTCGGTGGAGGCCGCCCTAACGCATGCGCTTGATGACAAAGACATGGGTGTCCTCGGAGCGGCGCTGCAAGTCATGGCCCAAAGAAAGCAACAAGCTTTCGCCCCCGTCCTGGCAAAGAAGGTGGTCATGCGGCTAGAGGCCCTCAAGCCGCTCGCCGCACCGATGCTCGTCTGCGATGGCGTGGGGGCACTACGCCGCCTCGGAGCGCGCTTCGCGCTGCCTCTGCTCCATCGGCTACAAAAAAGCCCTGCGGCGGCGCTTCGGCCATGTGCCTTTCATGCGGCCCAACACCTCCACCCCAAGGCCAAACCCACCCCACATGGAGTGCTCTCACGAGGCCTCCCCGATCTTCGCTGGACGGGAAGAGATGGTGTGCCCCTCCCACGACGCGCGGTGCTCGTGACTCAACGTGGTGAGATTCAATTGGAGCTCTTTCCTGAGCAGGCGCCCGCTGCCGTAGCCCGCTTCGCGCGGCACGCACGCAAACAGGGCTTCAAAGGCTCCCTCTTTGTTGGGCGAGGGCCGGGGAGGGTGGTACTGGGCCTAAAACGAACACCCCGTTGGCAAAGCGCAGGGCTCGCCCTGCCCGATGAGCCCTTCCCCACGCCGAGTATGTCAAAGACAGCAGGGCTGCTGGGCATGCTTCGTGGACACGTTGAGGGAAGGCCGGCACGGGACAGCGCCTCACGGGCCTTCTTCATCACCCTTGAGGCTGAACCCAAAAGAGAACCGGATGTGACAATCTTTGGTCGTGTCAGCACAAACCTCGAGATCTTGCAGAGGACCCATGTGGGTGAAACGATTAAGGATCTCTATATTCCATAAGTTGGAGCGTCACGTTGATGATCAAGCGCACATCGTCAGAAAAGAACATGCGCTATAGAGGAGGGGCGAGGTGCGGATGGCTCGAATAATCGTAAGCCTGCTGGTGTTGTCCCATGGGCTGATTGGAGCAGAGTTGGCTGCCGCTCCACCTTCGGCCGCGTCTCTGGCTGCTCCACCCCCAGCTTCAGCCCCAGCTTCACCGCCAGCTTCACCGCCAGCTTCACCGCCAGCTTCACCGCCAGCTTCACCGCCAGCTTCACCGCCAGCTTCACCGCCAGGTGCGCTAGAGGTGCGGTACAAAATCCCCGCGGCAGGGCAACTCGTCGCCACCAACAAGACAACGGTGCTCCTTCGTCGCCCCGGAGGCCTCGACGCTTATTCGCCTGAGGATGGCCATTCGCTCTGGTCGACCCCTATCGCGGGCTTGAGAAAAAACGAGCGCACCATCGCCCTTTGTGGAAAGCGCATCTATGCCCTCACCGCCACTGGGTTGGTGATCGTCGATAGTCAGAGCGGAAAGGTCCAACACACGCAGGCGTTTCGCGAGCCCAGCGCCGTGCACTGCACCTCGAGATCGATCTCGATCAGCCACGCCAAAGGCGTCACTCAATTCGACGCCTCTGGCCTGAAAATTCTCGCTTCCAGCACGACCAGAGGCACCCTGCTCGCGGTGGAGGGGGAGCACGCGATCCTCTTCCGTCAGCTCGAAAAAAGTGTGGCCACGAGCCCGCAACGATTGACGGTGATCGACCTCGCCAAGAAGAAGACCGCCTACGAGTTTCGCCTCTTGCGAGGGGGGGCACACCAATTTATGCATGCGGCCGGGGGCACGCTGGCCTTGCTCGACTACTCCCTGCCTGGTCCTGGAGGCGAGGGAAAACGGAAGCTCTACTTCACGCGCGCCGACTACCGCGCGGGAAAAAAGCTCAGTGATGTCTCCCTCGCACACCACTACCCCAAAGGCGACATCCAAGGCTTCAAGGGTGTGCACCTCGCCGATGGACGTCTCTTCGTCGTCAGCCAGGGCAAAGGGGGTGACCACATCGCGCTGCTCTATCAACGAGTGGGCAACAAGATTGCGTGGAAGCGCACGCTTCCGGCGGGAGCTTTGGCCCTGCGACGAGTGGGCAAGGTGCTCTGGGTGATGCTGGCGTCCACAGGGGGGGAGCTCTTGGCGCTCGACCTCGATGACGGCCACACACGCCAACGAGTGTCTCTCGATGGCTCGCCGCGTGGGGAGCTGCTCAACCACGATCAATCCATCTATCTCAAGACCGACAAAAGCTTTTGGCGCCTCTCGCCTGTTGCCAAACAGAGCCAACCTGATAAGCGGAAAAAATGGCGGACCTACCGCGACACCCTCGCTGGGTACATGTTCGCCCTACCACAGAGCTGGCGCCTCGTAGCCAAGCGCATCCAGCATTACGGCAAAGGACGCTTCTCTGTGCCCTTCGTTCGCTATCGTCAAGAGGACAAACGCTGGATCTTTCTCGCCAGCGTGCACGTCTTGGTCCGCCCTGTGGCGAACCAGACGGTGGATGCCCTCGCCAACTCGGTGCTCGAGCAGTGGAAGCGTCGTATGGGGAAAGCCAACCTTGCCAGGACGCGGCGTTGGAAGCGTGGCGCCAAGACCTTCTTGCTGAGCAGCTATCGCTTCCAAAACCGCTATCGCCGCCAAGAAACGAGCCACAGCCTCTGCGTCATCAGCCATGGATTTGCGTTCGAGTTACGCGCGCGCACCTCAGCCGAGGGTGAAAAGCTCTGGCCGGAGATCATCGAAGCGCTGGAAGGCTTCCAACCACGACCTGAGCTCGTGGGCACAAAAGACAAAGCTGGAGGAGCCAAGAGCAACCCGCTGAGGCGACCTTAGAAGACGCGACGTTCTGACGTGACATGCTAGATAACGCTTTTGGTTCGCGACTTGCGCCGCGAACGTCTAGAGTATTCGCGGCACCTACCCAAACACCACATGCGACTGCTCCTGCTCATGACCCTCTCCACGCTCCTCGGATGCTCGCGCGCCCCGCGTAGTAGCCCGTGGAGCGAGCAGATGCCCCATTGGTTCACCAACGCCGCTGCTCAACCCACAGATCCTCCCTTCGCCTATTGGACCCGTGACGAGCGAGAACTCTTCTTGCGACGCATTGGTTATGCTGATGCAGCGGCCATTGGCATCGTACGTGCGGTCTCCAGCTGCGGCCACAAGGGCGACCCCACCAGGATCACCCTTGCCTTTGAGCCAGGGCATGTGCTCCATGGCTCGTTGAAAGAGAGCCTCAACGAAGAGGGCGATCTCTTGCTCACGCTAGAAGATGAAGACCTCGACTTCCGACGAGCTGTCAAGGTGGGCAGCTATCTACCTGGACGGCGCTTCCTTGTCTTTTTTAAGGAGCGACCAGCCAAAAAGAAGACAAACGCAAAGGCCAGTGGCTGGAAGGCCTCTCTGTGGCGACCCCCTCCTAAGCCCAAGCCGGTCTATCGCTGGTCACTCTACCGACCTGAACCTGCCTTGATCACCCATGTCCAGGCGCTCTATCGGCTCTTGAAGAAGCGCTGACTGAAACCCGCCACTCTACGATTATTGGAGCCACACAGGCTGTGTCTCTCCAGCCACAGAAGATCTTGATCGTCGTGATCTCAAATACTTGCGTCTAACAACACTTCTGGCATAGATTCTGGATAAGTCTCCACCGTCGCCGTGACGGAGCGGTA
>JAFCZD010000076.1 GCA_019314525.1 Deltaproteobacteria bacterium | reverse complement strand
GCGATCTGGTGGCACACCAGTGGCAAACCAGCCAAGCTCGTGACCTATCGCAATGGGGCCAAACATGGCCGTTTTTCCCAATACCACGAGCGCGGCCGCGAGGTGTTGCGGCTGACCTACCGCCGCGGGCGGCTGCATGGTCCTTGGAAGAGCTGGTATGTGCACGGGGTGCGCTCAGGGCGCGGAACCTACAAACAAGGCAAGCTCGAAGGTCGCTTGGTGATCTACCATCCAGGAGGTGGCAAGTCAGACGCGGGGCGCTATGAGGCAAACCAGCGGCAGGGACGTTGGACGTTCTACCATCGCAACGGAAAGAAGGCGGTGGAGGGCTCCTACAAGGACGACGAGCCCACAGGAAGCTGGACGATCTTCGACGACAAGGGCAAAGCGCTCCGAGAGGTCAAGCACTAGGATCGAGAGAGTTGTGCTTTGCTTCCCCTATGCCCACGAGCAGCAGCACGGGCTTGCGGCGGGAGGCGCAGAAGCGCAGGCGTGTAGCGATCCCACGATAACCCACGGGTCGGCGTGGCGCTGGGTCGGGCTCACGGAGCGCCGTACCCACCAGCTCCACCTCCAATCCCTCGAAGAGTATGAGTTCTGAGTAGGCCGCTACGTCACCAGGGTGAAGATCGCGGCTCTCCAGATAGGCCTTCACTCGCGGTCCCCCGCCTTGCAGGCGGCCATCGGCGAGGAGCTCGTCGGGCACGGTGCGGCGCAGGACATGAGCCCAGGTGAGATCGATCAACGCAGAGCCCGAGATGTCTTCGAGCCAGATACCATCATTGCCGCGCCGCTCATGGGCGAGGCTTTCCCACGAGCGCCCCACCCTATGGTGCACGGAGATATCGTAGTAGGCGCAGGGCCGACCGCTGATGGGTGCCTCTAGGGGTGGTGCGGCGTAGCGGATGGTTCCTCGCACCTTCACCAAGACACCCGGAGGCACATCCAACAGCCGCGTAGTGCTCATTTGGGAGATGCGACGCCAACGCCGCTCCTCGGTGGAAATGGAAAAGTGTTCGAAGAGCTTGAAGGCGAGGGCACCTCCCGCGATCCACAGCAAAAGATCGAAGCCAGCAGTTTCCATCTTCTTTAATGATAGCGCGCCAGTGGGCCTGCAACAGAGAGCTTTTCGTGACACACTGCGTGCATGCGATTCTTGTTCGGACTGCTCTTGGGGCTCGCGGGCCTCGGTGGGCTCCTTGGCTACCAATATCAACAACATCGAGACGATCCTTGTCTCGCTCGCTGTGGGCTGGGCACGAGCTGTGAGGATGGGCTCTGCGAGGTCGAGCCTGCCCGGAAGAAGAAAGGCAAGAAGCGTCGAAAACGTGGTCGTCGTCATCGTCGTCATGCTTCAGCGGGTGGAAAAGCGAGCACCCCTGATGGGCCCACCGCGAAGCAGCCGACAGCGGCAGATCTCGCATCCATCAGCCGTGGACCGCGTCTAGGGGGCACAGATCGTGTTCAGTTTGGTGAAGAGGATGGCACGACAGAGCTGTCCACCGATGAGGTGGGCCAGCGCTTCCGTCGTCTGGACGACAAGATCTTGGGCTGCATCGATCGTGCCCGGGGCGACTATGAAGTCACCAGCGGAAAGGTGGCCATCGGTTTTCGCGTGGAACGTTCAGGGCAAGTGAAGAAGGTTCGCATCACCGCGCCCGCTTTGATGCAGCGTGCGGGTCTGTCAGCTTGTGTTTCTTCTCTCGTGCGTGGCTTACGCTTTCGCCGCTCTTCCCGCGCCCTGGTGATGACCTACCCCTACGCTTTGCGCTGAGTTTCGGGAGTCTCGACTCCCACTCCGGCGGATGGTAGACCAGCAGAAATGCTCCAGGAAATCCGTGGCATCGGGCCGGATGGAGCGAGGAGGAACCATGGTCGAGAGCAGCACGTTAGATATCCTCAAAGCCGCAATCTTGCTCGAACGTCGAGGCAAAGCCTTCTACCAGATGGTGGCGGATAAGGCCCAAGGCGAGGCCGTCAAAGAGTTCTTCCAGATGATGGCTGACGAGGAAGAAGAGCATATTCAGCAGCTCTCCGAGCAGTTCAGGGCCTATCAGCAAACCAACAAGTTTGCGCCGAAGAACTACCGTGAGGAGGCCAAGGACGAGCATGAGGCGGCCTCCAAGGTGCTCACTGAGAAACTGAAGACGGAGATCACCGCTGCGAGCTTTGAAGCGGCCGCCATAGCAGCAGCGGTGCAGATGGAGAAGCGGGCCATCGATCTCTACTCAGAGCGAGCAAAAACCGCTGAAGATCTTCAGGAAAAGGCGCTCTACCAATGGCTCTCCACGTGGGAGGTGGGTCACCTCGAGTCGCTCAACAAGCTCGACCAGGAGCTGACAGAGGCGGTGTGGGGCGACAACAACTTCTGGCCAATGTAAACCTCGGTGGCGGGCGCTCCTGGAGGCGGTTTGCGAGGCTATTCGAAAGGGTGCGAACGATGAGGCGATGGCTGTTGAGTGGTGTTCTTCTGATGGGAATGTTGAGCATCGTGCCCTCCACGGCCGGTGCCCAAAGCGTTCCCACCTCCTGGTGGGTAAACGCCAATGGTTTTGTTGGCCCGCTCTCTTTCACCGTTGATCCAAGGACCCATCGGGTTCGCGGCACGCTCCACGGTACCAAGATCGAGGGCACGCTGGTGGGACGTCACCTCGTCGTGCATCGCTATCCACACCATAAGAACCAGATATGGCAGGGGTGGATCATGGACCGCCGTGTTCGCGGTCAGGGCGCGGGCTATCGCGGTGATTTCATCATGGCAGGGACGTTCAGCGTCAACGGCGAGAAGGTCCTGCCCTTTTTCGCGGTGGAGCAGGGCAAGACCGCCGGCATCCCCTGTGGCGGAGGTGGGGGCACGAGTACGCTGAGCGGACAAGCAAAGATCGTCGCGGGCGTGCTGCATGGCTTGCGTTGGGAGATGCCCTGCGCTTCTCGTGGACGCGTGTGTAGGGCGCGTGTTCAGCGACCGATGAAGAAGACCCGTCTCGGTGGAGACCCACGGCGCGTTTACAATGTCACCCTGCGTTTTCGCGGTGTTGTGGAGCAGCAATCGTACACAGGCGGAAAAAAGCAGGGGTATTGGTATGTGGGGGGCCGCTCAGCCAATAGTGCCTACAATATTTACAAGCTACAGATCAGCGCCCCCCCTCAAACCTACTACTTGAATGCTGGACGCGCGGGCATTAGCCGCTCTTGGCCCATCGACTATACGCGCACTGTGCAGGTTCGTGGCGGGGCGCAGGTGCTCCTCACAGCAGATGCCCAGGATGGTTCCTTGATCAGCAACACCAATGGCCGTCGATCGATGGTGATCCCCGGAGTGTCCCCTGCCCCTCGCCCCTATGATGGGCAGTTCATCCAGATGGACGTGTTGAAGGTGCGCTGAACCAGACTCGATGTTCGCGGCGTGAGTCGCGAACCAAAAAAGACAGGAAGATGGGGCAGAGACATAGCAAGAAACCGGTCTACGGTCCGCCCTCGTCACATTCAGGGGTGGGGCCGAGACCGGTTGAGGATTCCCGCCGCCGTTTCACCACGCAACCTTTGGCGTGCTCCTACCGATAAGCAGGGCATGCAAAACCCTCCTCTCGATTTATCACCATGGGATCGCAGCCACCGTCTGACGGTGGCGCTTTACCGCTTTGGGCGCTGTTTGCCTGACCCCGAACGTCAAAGCCTTGGCATGGAGCTCGCTCGGGCGGCTTCTGATGTACCTGTACTCTTTGGGGAAAGCTTGCGTCAGAGTTCACGTCGCCGGGCGCGGGCCTTGGTTGACGCGGCCCGGGCCAGGGCTCATGAAGTGGAATGTTTGCTTCAGATTCTTCGTGAATTGCCCTTCCTCAACCGCAAGATGCTTCGCGTACTTCTCCGGGAGAACAAAGAGATCATTGAGCTCTTGTTGGAGCACAGCAACGATCTTTGATGGCTGGTAACACTTTCGATGGATGGAGGCTCTTGATCCAAGAGTCTTAAAACTACAGACCTTCAAACCGAATGGGTGAGGTTGCCATCCAATGATCAAAATCAGTGAACAAGCCCAACAAGAGCTGAAGAAGTTGCTGGAGAAGAGCACAGAACAGTGCATTCGTGTTTTTTTTCAGGGGTTTGGGTGAGGCGGCCCCCGCATAGGGATGGCTCTGGATGAGTCAAAAGAAGAAGACCACACCATGGAGCAAGAGGGCTTGACCTTTGTGATGAGCGCCTCTGACCAAGAAATGATCTTCCAAGTGGGTGGGATGCAGATCGATTTTGTCTCTTCATGGCATGGAAATGGATTCCAGGTAACGTCGGGCACGAGTGTCGGTTGCTAGCCAGCGGCCGACGTGCGCTTGCCAGAAGAAGAAAAATCAAAGAAATGGCGCAACAGTTTGGCTGATCCTGTCGATAAGAGCAGGCATGACTGCTCACCTTTCGCACACCACGTTGCCCTTCCAAATCGATCCCAAAGAGCCGGAGTGGGAGCCTTGGATCCACGCCCTACGTTTGGCGGTTGATGTTCACCTTGTGTCGCACCAGTTGCCCGAGGGGGAGCAACCCTATCTTGGTGCTCAATTACACACCACAGCTCGTGCCATCGCACGCCGCTTGGCGCGCAGGCGGGTATTGGGGTGCAACGGCGATGTCTCCTGCTTTCAACGGGCCGCTGCCCGTTTGATCTACTTGTTGCGGCTTGCCCGAGATCTGGGCTGGCTTCCCGCGGCCGTCGCCAAGCCTCTCGAGGAGCGGTGTGAAGATTTGCGAAGCCAACTGAGTTGGCTCGCTAGTGGGCGACACAGGAGCCCCAAAGGACTATTATAAAGACATGAGTGAAGCTGTAGGTCCTGACCCCACCCGGCAGGAAACGCTAGAACGCATGCTTTATCGGGAGTTTCTGACGCAGAAGGACCTCTATCGCGAGGTGGGACTCGAGCGCTTACCAGAGAAGCTTGCAGCTCTAACGGGATTGCCCAAAGGAGAGGTCTTGTCCCACATCATGGGCTCACCAGAGCTCACGATGCTGGGAATGGACGATTTGCGCCGCCTCGTGCGCGTGCACGACATGACGTTCCTCTCACGAACAGCAGCGGTGGTCGCTGGTGAGCTCAAGCGTCCAGAGGTGGAATACATCAGCTGTATCCGTGAAGCCCTCAGCTTTGCCATCTCTGATTGTCGCGTCCAGGCTTTCGCTGCCTTGCGGGCGGCTGCCAATCACAGCCCTGAGTCGGCCTATCACCACTTCATCTACGGCCTCCTCCAAGCCCTCGGAGCTAACAACATGCAGGCGCAGAAGGAGTTGAGTCTGGCCCTTGAGCGTGAGCCTTACGAGGACGGGCGCCGACGGATTCGCACAGCCATCAGCCTGGTGGAGGGGCGTTAGCCCAGCGCCTCTTCGATCCCCTGCAGTGACGCCTCCATCACCTGGGGAGGGTTTGCGAGGGGGCCTTGGCGCTCGGTGTGGTAGGGCAGCGTTGTGCTGGCGAACTTACCCCCATGGGCGGTGGCGATGACCACCACCCGCTCTTTGGCCCCAATGACGCCCTCTTCACGCAAGCGCCGTGCGCCAGCGAGGGCCACCCCAGAGTTCGGGCAAATGTGAACGCCCGCGGCGTCCGAAACAGCTTTGGCTTCCATGGCTTCTTCATCGGAGACCTCCGTGACGACGCCATGGAGTTCCTGTACCGCAGCACGCGCTTTCTCGTAAGAGACAGGGTCTCCAATGCGAATCGCTGAGGCGATCGTGGGTCCAGCTGTGAGGCTGTGGCGTTGGGCGAAGTCCTCTCGGTATGAGAGATAGAAAGGATCGGCGAGCTGCGCTTGGGCGCCCGCGATTCGAGGTAGACGGTCGATCAACCCCAACGCGTGAAGCTCACGGAGTCCCTTGCCCAAAGCAGAGATGTTTCCAGCGTTCCCCACGGGGATGACGAACCAATCGGGAACTTGCCAGCCTAGCTGGTGCACGGTTTCGATGCCGATAGCCTTTTGTCCCTCGATACGAAAGGGGTTCATGGAGTTGAGCAGGTAGATCGCCCCCGACGCAGTGAGCTCTTGTACCAGCTTCATGCAGCCATCGAAGTCTGTATCGAGCGCGAGCACACGTGCCCCGTAGCTGATGGGTTGCGCCAACTGCTCCGCAGAGACCTTCTCATGGGGCAGCAAGACCACCCCGCTCAACTCGGCTGCCGCAGCATAGGCCGCCATGGCGGCCGACGTATCTCCTGTGGAGGCGCAGGCCACGCGCTTGGCGCCCGCATGCACGGCCCAGGAGACTCCTGCGGTCATGCCCCGATCTTTGAAGCTCAGGGTGGGGTTTTCGCCCTCGTGCTTGACGTAGACCTGCTCTGTGCCGACAAAACGCTCAATCGCGCCACGTCGATAGAGGGGCGTGTTGCCCTCGGGCAGCGAGACGATCGCCTCCTTAGGTAGGTCAGGGAGGATCAACTCATGGTAGCGCCAAACCCCCGAGGCATAGGGGAGCTGCATCTCGGCGCGTCGGAGATCAAAGCTCGCTCGGGGATTTGGGCCAAGCCGGGCCGCCAAGCGCTCGAGGTCATGTTCTACCGCGAGAAGATCGCCACAGGCGTCACAGCGAAATTGTCGGGTTTTGACATCTTTTCGTTGGCCACAGGCGATACACCGCAGCTCAGAGATGGTCTCGCTCATACTTTGCTCTCCTTTTTGCTTCGCCAGTCTATCGTGCGCTAACGCGAGCATAAATGGAGCGTGACCATACCTGAAAGAATGTGCTAGGAACCGTCATTCTTTGGGGGATGGTGCCGCCATCACCCCCAGACGATCTGTTGCAGGGTAGGGGCGCTTAGTGCAGCGCGTGACAGGAAGTATCTAAAATGCTTAAAGTTTCTCTTCGGTTTTGTGTAATATCTTCCTCGCTGGCTCTCCTCATCATGGGCTGCTCTAATGATGACACCACACCCGATTTGGGTTCGGGTCATTCAGATGCAGGGAGCGCATCGGATACGCAGTCGTTCTACGCCTGCGACACCCCCGGCGAGATCTGCAATGCCCATGACAATTGTGCCATCGATCCGGTCTGTGGTGATGATCTCCGTTGCCGTCCCATGGGCTATCAGGACTGCTCCGACGACCTGGCGTGCACCGAGGATACGTGTGGGGGTCTGGGATCCTGCGAGAATACCCCTCAACTAGGGTTCTGTGTGATTCGCGTGAGGCAGGATGGCAAGACAACATCCCAGTGCTTCTCTGACGGAGAGCTCGATCCTCAAGACCCCTGTCGCTTCTGTGATGCGGAAGCAGACCCCAAGGGCTGGAGCGATCGCAATGGTGGCGCCTGTGATGATGGCAACCCTTGCACCAAGGGCGACTACTGCCAAGATGGTCTCTGTCGTGGGACCGATTACTCCGAGAAGTGTGACGATGCCCTTTTTTGCACCATCGATTGTGATGGAGAGGGTGGCTGCAAGACCGAGCTGGATCGAGATTCCTGCCTTATCGATGACGCGTGTCATCGCCGGGACGATCCCGGTCCCACGGGCTGTGAAACTTGTGACCCCGATGAGAGCACGAGCAGCTGGACGCCCCTGGGCAGGGTGTGTCTGATCGACGGCACATGTAAGCAACCAGGCGTGCTGATCACGGGTGGTTGCGCGGAGTGTGATCCCGAGGCGAACGCCACAGGTTGGACGATGAAGGTCAGCGACAAATGCTTGATCGATGGCCTGTGTGTGGCGAAAGGCGATCAAGACAGCCTGGGCTGCAATCAGTGCAGCCCTGATGACGACGCCCACGCTTGGACGCCGCTCTCTGGGCGTTGCTCCATCGACGGCAAATGCTACGAAACGGGTGAGGCCAACCCCAAAGCTGATTGCACCGAGTGCGATCCTGTCGCCAACCCCAAGGGGTGGACTGTTTCTGCAGATAACAGCGGTTGCTTCATTGATGGTGCTTGTTGGCAGGCCGATGACGCGACCGTGGATGACTGTGATTCGTGTCAACCAAGCGTGGACAAATATGCATGGTCGCCCATGGCTGGCCGCTGCAAGATCTGGGGCACCTGCCACGACGATAGTGATGACGACGCCACAGGGTGCATGAGCTGCGCGACGGGCGTCAGCACCTCAACATGGACTGCCAAGGCTGGCGTGACCCAGAGTGAAGAGGGTTTCGAGCAGTCTTCCTCATTGCCTGCGGGCTGGACCGAAACCCACGAGGATGTTGATCACCAGGTGAAGTGGCGTTTGAGCGACAAGGTCGCCACCAGCGGCACCACATCCCTTCACTATGGCAACGCCACGGCAGAGAGTTATGACACCGCTGGGCGCGCCAATGGTGGTCGTATCACTCTGGGGCAGGTGGTGTTGCCCGCCGAGAAGAGCGCAGCGCTCTCCTTCAACCTTTGGCTCGACGTCGAAACCCAAGCAGACTTTGATGTATTGGTGGTGGAGGTGGACGGCAAGGTCGTTTGGCACAAAAAGCAGCTCCCCTCTACGATCTACAAGAGCTGGGTCCAGCAGGTGGTCGACTTGAGCGCCTACGCTGGCAAGACCGTGGAGATCTCCTTTTTCTTCCACACGATGGATCACAACAGCAACAACTGGTCAGGGGTTTTCCTCGACGACGTGGCGTTGCTTACAGACTGCTAGGCGTTGCTTACAGACTGCTGGACCTGTCGCCGTGTAAGTCGTGAACCGAAAGATGTCATGAGGACGACAAAGCTTTCATGGGTGTGTTCGTTGGTGCTGCTGACCGCGTGCAGCAACCCTCAAAGCATGACGTCCGATGTGACAATCATGGCCGATGGTGGTGTGGCGCTCTGGGCCTGCCAAGATCCCGGCGAGATCTGCAACCCCCACGACAATTGTGCCATCAACGCGATCTGTGGTGATGACGGCTATTGTCACCCACAGCGCTACCAGAACTGTGATGATGGCTTGGGTTGTACCGCCGACAGCTGTGGTGGGAAGGGCCTTTGTCTCCATGAGCCAGAGGCTGGCTTGTGTGTATTGCTGATGCCTGGCGATAGCGCCGCGAGTTGTGTCACAGAAGGAACCCTTCACCCAGACAACCCATGTCGTGTCTGCAACCCTGGAGTGGATTCAGCGCGTTGGAGTCCTCATAGCGGGGGTGTTTGTGATGACGACGATCTTTGTACCAAGGATGACACCTGCCGCGAGGGGATTTGTCGAGGCACATTTTTTGGGCATCAATGCACCGACAACCTGCTCTGTACCCAAGACGTGTGTCATGCAGATGGAAGCTGTGAGAACCCATTGGTGGCTGGTACGTGTCTGATCGAGGGTGTCTGCTATGATGAGGGCACCCGTGATGAGCACGGTTGCACGCGCTGTGATCCTTCCCTCGATGCGAACGCCTGGACGCCGCTGAGCAGCCGTTGCGCCATCGGCACCCGTTGCTACGCGCCTGGGGAGGTCGACGCCAGTGGCTGTGGTGTCTGCGATCCCGCGCGCGATGATCGCGCCTGGTCCCGTACACCCCAGACATGTTTTGTGCATGGGTCTTGCTACACCAGCGGCGAGGAGGACTTCTCCGGTTGTGGTGTCTGCGATCCATCGCGTAGCACTGAGCTGCTCAGCCCCACAGAGCACACATGTCGCATCGGTGGCGCCTGCTTCGAGAGTGGGGTCTCGAGCCCTTCAAGCTGCGGGATCTGTCAGCCGACGAGCCCTGGCGCGGCGCAGCGTTGGAGCGTTGTGCCAGAGGCAACCCAGCAATCATGGACCTTTGACGCTGGTGTAGAGGGCTTCACCCTTGCATCTGTCTCACAAGAAGTTGGCTGGCGTCACCTCGCAGACATGGGTCATGACGCGTTGGGCAGCCTGTATTATGGAAACGCCTTGGGCACGAGCTACGAGAGCGCTGAAAGCACCAGCGGAGAGGCGCGCAGCCCCACCCTCACACTGCCCAGTGGACAGCATGCAGCCCTTCACTTCTGGCTCTATCTTGACGTTGAGTCTTCTACGACATTTGATCGCTTAGAGGTCCTGCTTGATGGTGAGCCGTTGTGGAGCAAGAGCACCCTTCCCCTGGCATTCTATCGCAGCTGGGTACCCATGGAGGTTGACCTCTCCACCCACGCAGGCAAGAGCATCACTCTCTCCTTTTCTTTCGTCACGGGTGATGCCTTCTCTAACCAAGGGCGCGGCGTATTCATCGATGACGTCGCTGTGATCACCCACTGTGGCGCCCTCTAACGCCAACACGGACACCGACCCGAGCGCGTCGAAGCTGCTTCGCTTCGACCTGCTTTGCTTCGATCTGATGGACACGGTGGTGGTGGACCCATTCTTCGCCGACGTGCCCCGGATTTTTGGGGCACAATGTCTAAGAAGGATGGCAGAGGCTGGGGAACCCTCCCTTTGGCCAGCCTTCGAGCGCGGCGAGATCGATGAGGCCACGCTCCTAGCAAACTTCTACCGCCAACCCGAGGCCGCTGCCCAGGCCGGCCTCCCCGCGCCACAGTCTCTGCGCGACGCGATCATCTCGCGTTATCGCTTCGTCGAGGGCATGGAACAGCTGCTCTCTGAGCTGAAGTCTCACCATCGACTCTGGATTCTTTCCAACTATCCCTGCTGGTTTGAAGCGCTCTATGTGCAGCTCCGCTTGGAGCGCTTCTTCGAGGGGGTCGTGGTCTCCTATCGCAGCCGCCAACGCAAGCCAGAGCCAGGGGCTTATGAAGCCTTGATCGAGGCCAGTGGGGCAAGCCCCAGCTCAGTGGTGTTTATCGATGATCGTGCACCCAATTGCGAGGCAGCACGGCGAGCAGGGTGGCGAGCGATTCACTTTAGCTCTGTGCCAGCGTTGCGTGCAGCGTTTGGGGCTATTTGCTCAACTGATTGAGCGCCACCTCCACCTGAAATGGGGAGAAGCCCTGGAACGCTTTGTTACCAATCAAGATCACGGGCACTGATCCGCTGCGAAACCCATATTTCTTGGTTACCGCCTGATAGTAGCGACCCGCTTGGGGATCGCGCTCTACGTCGAGGTCGAGGAAAGGCACGCCTTTCTTCTGAAGATAGGCCTTGGCCCGCCGGCAAGAGGGGCACCATTGTGTGCCGAAGAGCACCACTCGCGTGTTGCGCGCTGCCGGTGCCGGTGTTGGAGCTGTGGGTGTTGGAGCTTCTGGGGTGGGAGTGGCCGCCATCGGGTTGACCGCCAAGGTGCGTGTCTTTTGGCTGGTTTGGGTATGTCGCTTGGTGCGCTTGGTGCGCTTGGTGCGCTTGGTGCGCTTGAGCTTGGTGCGCGCAGCCAGACGCACCTTGTCCTTCAAGATGCTCGTCTTGGGCATGGTCCGTTCAAGCCAATGGGCCCGAGTGGTGATCCAGCTGCGGTAGTGACCCTTGGCGTCTGCCTGTCGTAGGTCAGCCACCACCACCCGATCGCCACCGAGCAGCTTCTGGGGGATGGTCACCATCACTTCACCACGAGCCTCGTTGCTCACCTGGTCCCGACCATCCACAGTCTGCATTTGACCCTGTCTATCGAAAAAGGAGAATAGCTGTCCGCTCTTGTCACGAACCTCTATTTGGGGAGGTGTGGCTGGTGACGTTGGTGTGGAGTTGACGTTGTGGCGAGGAGTAGGTGGAGGACTCGCTTCTTGGCCATTTTCGCTGCAACTCACCCAGCAGAGCCCGAGAAGGAGTGTGAATAAACTGTGGATAAACCTGTGGATTCCACTGTCGAAGGATTTATCGGTGGTCTTCAAGATGTCGATATTCATTTGTAAAAAAGGATTCCTTCAGTGGCGCCATTTATCCACCGATGCACCTGTTGACAGACCAGCGATTCCGTGTTTTCCCTTGACGGAACCGATCGGGGCACCCACAATAATATGCGCCCTGTAACCTATTAGTATTCATGGAGGATGCTCGATGGCCAAGAAGCAGACGCGGAGGAGCGTGTCCATTCGCGGCATCACCTACGACAAAGTCCGCACGTATTGTGAGAGGCATGACCTCAGCATGAGCGAGTTTGTTGAAGACCTCATCTCTCAGTTCTTCGATAACAGCGGAAAGATCGTTAAGAAGCCAGAACCAAAGGAAAAAGAGAAGTCCCTTGTTGCAGCTGAGAGCGAAGAGAGGCTTGGCTTCGATGAGCTCCATGACGCGGCGCGGCACTTCACTTTTTGAGTCCGACACTCTTGAGTTCGAGTTCGACACTTTTGAGTCCAACACTGTTGAGTTCGACTTCGGCACTTTTGAGTCCGACACTTTTTAGGTCCGACACTTTTTAGGTCCTGTAACGTCCAAGCTCTCCCGGGCTAGGAACCAGGCGGCGAGGTCTTCGGGCTTCGCCGCCTTTTTTTGGACGTAGATTAGACCTCCGTTAGATAGGTGTCCTTGGCAATTTTGAGACCTTTGGGCAGCCTCACAGCCAACTCCTGTGCATCAAGGGCATAGAGCGGGTTGACCTCTAACTGACAGTCTTGCTCGACCTGACCCCCAGCAGCCTGGACCCAGCCGCGGAAGAGATCAGTCATCAAGGCTTGGGCGGACGCGGGGCTATCTTCACCCTCCCCGTTTTTGACAGGGGCAAACTCAACATCTCGCTCACAGGCGTAGACCAACGTGCGTTCGGCGTCGGCCAGTGTATCGAGGGCGAAGGTCTCGAGCTTGAGCCCATTGGGCTCCTGAGGAAGGGAGAGTTGTCCCTCTTGGTCGACGCAGGTGAGTTTCTTTCGGGCACGGTGAATGGGAAGGTCGAGGCGCGCGGCTTGGCGCTCGGCAAAAGCCACGCTCCAGAGAAAGAGGCCCGGGTTGCCAAAATTGAAGAGCAGCTCACCCGTGGCGTCGCGCTGCGAGACCAGCTCATCGGGCACCTCGTAATATTCGACGATGCCAAGCCTCTCTCCAACACGTGCGATATTACCGACCTTTTCCAGCGGCCCCCGCTTGGGCATGGCCTTGCAGGAAAACTCGCTCCTGACTCGAAGATGGTGGCCAATGAAGCATGCATCTGCAGGATCGGCCAAAGCGTTGTCCACCTGAATATAGCTGATGGACGTGACACCCAAGCTCTGCATACGCGTGAAGGCGCCGCTATCGTGCATGGCAGCGAAGAGCCCTCCGTTACCATTGGGGGACAAGATCAGCGTGTGCTTATCGGCCAGCAGCAGCTGGCCCTCGAAGTCCACGGCGGGTGCCACGCCTTGGGGAAAGATCATCAAGCGCTCAGCGGGCAGCCCAAAATTATCGTTTTCAGCAAGGTAGCGGCGCGTCTCTTCATGGTTGTCAGGGCTCGTCATCACGAAGAGCGCTGGAATAACGCCATAACGACGTCCCACCGCTCGCAGGCGGTCGATGTGGATTTGGAAGAGCGTTCGTTTGCTTACAGCACCCAGTGGATAGAGGCCCTTGGGTCCTTCGAAGCCAAGGCGACTGCCCGCCCCCCCTGCCACCAACAAGACCCCAACCTCTCCACGTTCGAGCGCTTCCTCGCCCCTTCTTAGCGCCTCCTGCGTCGCGGGATCTTCAGCGCGGATGACTGCATCATAGGGCGTGATGTTCTCCGTACCCGTCGACGCTGGGGTGGTCAGGGCTGTCTTCAGCCACGCCAAGTCCAACGCCTCGATCTGCATGAGGAGTGAGCGCTGAGCGGTGGCGCTGAGGGTGTCAAAGAAGCGTAGGACGTGTTGTTGGCCGTGGGCTGTCAGATGTGCCAGCGCCTGCTGCTTGTCGATCATCGAGGACCTCGAAGGAGATTAGGCGAGATCAGGCGACGATTTCGCCGGCTGCCACCACCATGGGGTCTTTGGTGAGCCGGGTGTCTACCGCCACAGAGAACTCGTCATAGGGGAAGTCTTGCACGGGACCCTGCTCAGCCAGTTTTTCGGCCAGGATCCTCGGCGGGCATTGGATGTGGGAAGGCACGCCAGCCAACTGCATGACCAAGAGGCTCTCCCAAAGCTGAACACCGCTGGCACAGAAGTGACAGGTCGTCTCGCGTTCGGGGCTCCCCGCCATACGTGAGGCCATGGCACGCATCTGCTCTACCAGGGCGGCGAGCAAATTGCGCAAATCCTCATGTTGATTTCGTTGGGGCTTTTGTTGAGAAGGCGCCATCATCGCTGCTCCAGGGGCTGCGCTACTCCGTAACTTATACCATAGTGTCCCCTTCAACGCAGGAGGCTCCATTGGCTATTCAGAAGATCTCTCATATTGGTATTGCTGTGCGGAGCCTGGATGAGCAGAAGGCTCTCTACCGTGATGTCCTCGGGCTGAAGTTGCTCGCGGAGGAAGAGGTTGCGGACCAACAGGTGAAGGTTGCAATCTTTGAGGTTGGCGATTCGAGGGTTGAGCTGCTGGAGCCCACCTCCTCTGAGAGCCCCATCGCCAAGTTCCTCGAGAAGCGTGGCGAGGGTATTCACCATGTCGCTTACGAAGTGGACTCTGTGGGCGAGAGTTTGGCCCACTACAAGGCCCAGGGTGTGCGTTTGATCGATCAAACACCCCGCGCTGGAGCGGAGGGCGCGGAGATCGCCTTTCTCCACCCCAAGGCCACCTTCGGTGCTCTCACAGAGATTTGCCACTCCAAAGGTGATCAATAGCCCTTGACGCGCCGCTCCATCAAGGTTCTACTGGCCCAAAAGGGCCTCATTGGGGGCCTTGGCGACGTTCTGGGCAACTGTCGAAGGAGGGGCCGAATGCTGCAACGGGCTCAAGATCTCTTCAATAAGTTAAGTGATCGTATGCGCACTACCCTATGCGTGGTGGCCGACTTGGCCGAATCGGTGGGGGTGCCATCATCAGTGACCTCAATCTTTCAATGTAATGAGGGCGCAGCATGGTCACCGCCTGAGGCAGATCCAGCGCCAGCTGTGGAGCCGAAAACCGATACGCCGGTGGAGGCGAAAGCTACCAAAGCTACGGCCAAGGCTCCGGCAAAGAAGGCGACAGCCAAGCCTGCCGCTGGCAAGCCTGCCGCTGGCAAGCCTGCCGCTGGAAAACCTGCCGCTGGAAAACCTGCCGCTGGAAAACCTGCCGCTGGAAAACCTGCCGCTGGAAAACCTGCTGGCACGGGTTCCAATGGCAAAACGCGTAAGCGTGCGAGCAAGAAGCGTGTCGTGGAAGGCAATAAGGCCAAGTCGGCCAATGTCAGAGCGCTGCAGGTGGACGACGAAATCAAAGGTAGCACCTACCTTGCGCGTATCATCTGGTCTTTGGGCGTTTCTCAGCTTGAAGGGCTCGGGCCTCTACGTCCAGCCGATATCGCGCGCATGGTCATGTCCCGATCGCCTGTGAGCCTCGAGCCGCCTAATGTGGCGCGCTATATTCGGCGCAGTAAGCCCACGTGCATCGTGATCGCACAAAAAGAGGGCAGCTCGAGCTTCTACAAGCTCAACGCCGAGGGCAAGAAGCTCTTCGACGACCTTTTTACTGCCTAGTTCTC
>JAFCZD010000397.1 GCA_019314525.1 Deltaproteobacteria bacterium | reverse complement strand
CCGTCTGGGAGAGCTCATCGCTTACACCGAGGGGGCTGGCGCGTTGGTGGAGCGCGCCATTCGCCACGCCAAGGGCGACTTGAACGCCAAGGGCGACAAACGCTTCACAGCGCCAATCCTTGCGACGATTAGTCGCGTCTATGCCCGCGAAGCGGCGATCCGCGTCGCTGAAGAAGGTATGCGTTGGGTCGCTGGAGCTGATGGGATCAAAGAGGGAGAGATGGAGTCCTTTGAAAAGGCTCTTGGGCTCTCTGCGATCCACCGGGCTCAGGCAGGCACCATCAAGGACATGGATACCATCGCCGACGCGCTCTACGAGCGCCTGTAGCGCACAATGTCTAGGGTGGTTATCGTTTCATCGTTTCATCGTTTCATCGTTTCCTCGGTGTCGGATGCCGAGGTTGTCCGAGGAGAGGCTCATGGTAGAGCGTAAGCTCAAGAGCACGGAACACGACGCGGTGGCTATCGTCGGTGTGGGTGCCATCATGCCCGATGCCGCTGACGCTTTGGCGTTTTGGGAAAATATCAAAGGGGGGCGCTACAGCGTACGTGATGTACCCGAGGGCTACTGGGACCCTAAACTCTATTACGACCCCGACCCTGCGGTGCCAGACAAGGCCTACTCGAAGATCGGCGGCTTCGCTACCGACTGGGCATGGGAGCCCCTCGCGTGGAAATTGCCCATCCCGCCCAAGGTGAGCGACGCGATGGATCGCGGTCAGAAGTGGGCGATTATCTGCGCCCGCCAGGCGCTGGCGGATTTCGGCTACCCTCAGCGCCCGCTGGACCGGCATCGTACCGCCGTGATCCTTGGCAATGCCCTCTCGGGTGACCAACACTACCGCACGGCCATGCGCATTTTCGCGCCGGAGATCCTCGAGCAGGTCAAGGCGTCCCCTGCCTTCTTAGCGCTCTCTGCAGAGGCGCGTGAGCGCATCCTCGAGGAGGCCTCTCGTGGTGTGAGCGAGCATTTCCCGCCCATCACCGAGGACACCATGCCGGGTGAGTTGGGGAATATCATCGCGGGCCGCGTAGCGGCGCTCTTTGACCTTCACGGGCCAAATTTTACCACGGACGCCGCGTGTGCTTCGGCCATGGCGGCCTTCTCTGCGGCCGTGGAGGGGCTTTTGGCGCGTCGTTATGACGCTGTGCTTACGGGGGGCGTGGACGCTAACATGACGTCGGCGGCGTTCGTGAAATTTTGCAAGATTGGGGCACTTTCGGGCACGGGTTCTCGCCCCTTCGATGCTGACGCTGACGGTTTTGTCATGGGAGAGGGCGCCGCGCTCTTTTTACTCAAGCGCCTCGCGGACGCGGAGAGGGACGACGATCGTATTTATGCCGTGATACGGGGCATGGGTGGCGCCAGCGATGGTAGGGGTAAAGGCATCACCGCGCCCAACCCCGCAGGCCAGAAGCTTGCGGTGCTTCGAGGGTGGGCCAACGCTGGATGCCGCCCTGACGCGGCGACGATGATCGAGTGTCATGGCACGTCCACCCGAGTGGGAGATAGCGCTGAGCTTGCGAGCCTCGAGGACATCCTTGTGGACCTTGGCTTGCCTCGAAAGGTGATCCCCATTGGGTCAGTGAAATCGAATATTGGACACCTCAAGGCGGCGGCTGGCGCAGCAGGGATCTTCAAGGCGGCTTTGGCGCTGCGAGACAAGCAGCTGCCCCCGAGCATCAACTTCAACAAACCGAACCCTCAGGTCGACTTCGAGGTGGCGCCCTTCTACGTCAACACCGAGCTTCAGCCCTGGGCGGTTGGCGCGGGGCAGGTGCGGCGGGTGGGGGTCAGCGCTTTTGGCTTCGGTGGGACAAACTTTCACGCCGTGCTCGAAGAGCATATTCCGGGTCGTTTGACCTCTAGGGCCAGTGTCACTGTGCCCAAGGGACCTCAAGATGCCGAGGCTCCGGCTTCAAGCACCATGGCGGCCAAAGACCCCCTCCGTGGCGCGTTGCTGCTGGGCGCTAGCAGTGAAGCCACGCTCATCGGCGAGCTGAAGCGAGTCCTCGGGCTCGCGGAGAAAGGTGAGGCGCCTGAGGTGGAGCCGCCTCGACGTGAGGCCCTGCACGCAAGCTATCGGCTCGCCATGGACTTCGGCGACGCCACGGAGTTGGCCAAGAAGGCTCGCGGCGCGTTGCGTGCCCTCGAAGGTGAGCCGGCGATGTGGCGGGCGCTCAAAGCCCAGGGTGTGTTCTATGGTGAGGGTGAAGCGCCCAAGGTGGCCTTCCTCTACACGGGCCAAGGCTCGCAATACGCCAACATGGCGCGCTCTTTGCGCGATGAAGAACCCCTGGCGAGGGAGGTCTTTGACCACGCCGATGAGGTGATGACGCCGCTGCTCGGCAAGAAGCTCACAGACTATTTCTTCGTCGATCCCAACGATGAGGCGGCGGTGGCTCAGGCTGAGCAAGCCCTGATGCAGACGGAGATCACGCAGCCGGCTGTGCTCGCTGTGGACCAAGTCCTGAGCAAGATGATGGGCGCCTACGGTATTTTCCCGGATATGGTCATGGGCCATAGCCTTGGTGAATACGGGGCGCTGGTGGCCGCCGACGCGCTGCCCTTTGCTGACGCCCTCGAAGCGGTAAGCGCGCGTGGTCAGGAGATGACGCGTGTGTCCGTGGAGGACAACGGCTTGATGGCCGCCGTCTTCGGACCGATGGCCGAGATCGAGCGCATCATCGCGGGTGTTGACGCCTATGTGGTGGTGGCCAATATCAACAGCAGCAACCAGGCGGTGATCGGTGGCTCCACGGCAGGCGTCAAGGCAGCTTGTGAAGACCTCGAGGCCGCAGGTTTTCGTGCTCAGCTCTTGCCCGTGAGTCACGCCTTTCACACGCACATCGTGGCGCCAGCGAGCGAGCCGCTGCAGGAGGTCCTGCGTCGGCTGACGCTTCGCCCGCCATCGACGCCCCTGGTGGCGAATACCACGGGTGAGTTCTATCCGATGCACCCCACCTGCGAGGCGCAGATCGTCGACATCCTCGGCGAGCAGATCGCGTCACCGGTGCAATTTACCAAGGGGTTGCAGACGCTCTATGCAGCGGGTTGTCGTGTCTTCGTCGAGATGGGCCCGAAGAACGCTCTTGCTGGTTTCGTCGCCGATGTCTTTCAAGACAAGGGTGATGTCGTTTCGCTCTTTGCCAACCATCCCAAGCTTGGCGACCGTGTTTCTTTCAATCACGCCCTCTGCGGCCTCTATGCAGCGGGTCTTGGCGATGCACAAGCTGTGGACGCTGTCGCGGTTGCCGTGCCAGGTGCCACCGCGGCAGGTGCCGCCATGCTTGTCGCCACCGCGACAGGTGCCACCGCGACAGGTGCCACCGCGACAGGTGCCACCGTGCCTGTCGCCGCTGGGACCCTGTCGCCGGCAACGGAGCTCTCTTCGAGCAAGATCACCGAGCTTGGGCAGATCTTCGCCGATTTTCTTCAGCGCGGCATGGACGTTTATCAAGACAAAGATTCAGCTCTCTCCCGTGTGGCATCAGCGCCTGCTCTGGAGCCCTCGGTGGTGATCACTGGCGCGGCCGTGGGTCTTCCTGGTGGCGACCGTGTTTTCACGGGGCGCAATATCGAGCGCTTGCTGCATGGCGAGCAGTGCATCAGCGCCATTCCCACAAAGCTACGCCAGGCGATGATCGACAAGAACGTCACGCGTTTGGTGAAAGACCCCATCACGGGCAGCGGAAGCTTCGTGACCCTCGACGATCCCGCCGAGGCCATCAAGCTTGCCGCGCGTCCCGGAAAGCTCGCGCTCAATGAGGAGTTCGGTTACCCAGCAGACCGCCTCGGCGCGCTGGATATCGTCACCAAGCTCGGCATTGGCGCGGGGCTCAAGGCCTTGCACGACGCTGGAATTCCCCTCGTGCGCAGCTACAAGACCACCACCAAGGGCACCAAGTTGCCCGATAGGTGGATGCTCCCCCAGAGCTTGCGCGATGACACAGGCGTCATCTTTGGCACGGCCTTCCCTGGCTATGAGTCTTTCGCCGACGAGATGCGACGCTATTGGGAGTATCGCGCCATAGCCCAACGTCTCGAAGACCTCGAGGGTCTGCGATCAAGCCTCGACGCGGACGCGGGAACGGCCAGTCAGCTCGACGCTCGCATCCGCGAGGTGGCACGGGAGCTCAAGGCCAAGACCTATACCTTCGATCGACGCTTCCTCTTCAAGATCCTCGGCATGGGGCACTCTCAATTTGCCGAGTATATCGGCGCGCGCGGCCCCAATACGCAGATCAACGCCGCCTGCGCGAGCGGCACCCAGGGCATAGGCCTCGCCCACGACTGGATCCGCAGCGGTCGCTGCCGTCGCGTGATCGTGCTCTCTGCCGATAGCGTCACCTCCGACAACTTGATGGAGTGGATCGGCGCCGGTTTCCTCGCCAGCGGCGCAGCCGCCACTGACGAACGGGTGGAAGAGGCCGCGTTGCCCTTCGACCGGCGGCGTCATGGCCTCTTGGTGGGCATGGGTGTGGCCGCGGTGGTGATGGAGAACGCTGAGTGCCCTGCCGAGCGCGGGCTGCGTCCCATCACCGAGGTCTTGGAGACGGTCGTTGCCAACAGCGCCTTTCACGGCAGCCGGCTCGACGTGGAGCACTTCAGCGGCATCGTCGAGGAGCTCGTGTCCAAAGCCGAGCAGCGCTGGGGCATCCAGCGCCAAGAGATCGCCAAAGAGCTGGTGTTCGTCTCCCATGAGACGTTCACGCCTGCGCGAGGCGGCAGCGCCCAGGCCGAGATCATCGCCATGCGGCGCGTCTTTGGCCAAGCCATGGACCACGTCGTCGTGGCCAATACCAAGGGTTTTACAGGTCACGCCATGGGCGCCGGCATCGAGGATGTGTTGGCGGTCAAGGCTCTGGAGACAGGCATCGTTCCCCCGGTGCCGAACTTCAAGGAGGTCGACCCTGAGCTGGGCACGCTCAACCTTTCGCGGGGAGGTTCATATCCCATCACCTACGCCCTGCGGCTCGCCGCGGGCTTTGGCTCCCAGATGGCGCTTAGCCTGCAGCGCTGGGTACCAGCGGCTGGCCGTCGTGTGGCTATCGATGACCTCGGTTTCAACTACCGCATCGATCAGGCGCGTTGGTCGCGCTGGTTGCAGGATGTCACTGGATACGATGCGCCGGAACTCGAGGTGGAGAAGAACACCCTGCGCGTCAAAGAGCAGGGTCCACCGAAGCGCGCACCCCTTCCAGCCCGACCTATGGCTATGGCGGCAGCGCCTGTAGTGGCGCCTGTAGTGGCGCCTGTAGTGGCGGCAGCGGCGGTGCCTGCCCAGGGTGATCCTGTGGCCAAGAAAGTGATGGAGATCATCGCCGAGCAAACAGGTTATCCCGTGGACATGCTCGATCCGGAGCGGAGACCTTCGCCGCCGTGCGCGACGCCTACGAGATCGAGCGTGACGACAAGCTGCAGCTGCGTGATTTCCCCACCATCAACGCCGTGGTGGGCTTTGTGCACGACCACCGCCCCGACCTTGGGCAGAGCGTCGCACCAGCACCATCGGCCGCAGCACCATCGGCACCAGAGGTGTCTCCTGTCACCAACGCGAGCGATCCCGTGGCGCAGAAGGTGATGGAGATTATCGCCGAGCAAACAGGTTACCCCGTGGAGATGCTCGATCCGGAGCTGGACCTCGAGGCTGACCTGGGCATTGACACGGTGAAGCAAGCGGAGACCTTCGCCGCCGTGCGCGACGCCTACGAGATCGAGCGTGACGACAAGCTGCAGCTGCGTGATTTCCCCACCATCAACGCCGTGGTGGGCTTT
>JAFCZD010000075.1 GCA_019314525.1 Deltaproteobacteria bacterium | reverse complement strand
CGAGGGCTTCTTCGTGGACGTCACAGGGAGCCAGGAGCGCATCGTCAACAAGGCCCTCAATATCCTTGTGACGAGCTTGGCCGAGCTGGACCGCTCGGTGGAGATCGAGCAAGTACGCATTCGTTACACCGACGGCGAGCGTGTTACGCCCGATCTCACTCCACAACATGTGGTGCTCGATCCGGCGCACACCGCGCGCACCATTGGTGTGAGCCTCTCACCCCAAGATGTCATGCTTCATCTCCAACAGATGGGACACACTACGGAGCTCACAGAAGCCAAGGGCGCGCCCATGATCGAGGTCGCGGTGCCAGCCTACCGCAATGACATCATGCACCCCATCGATCTGGTGGAGGATGTGGCCATCGCCTATGGGTATCACAACCTCGCCACTTCCCTCGTGCCCACCATGACAGTAGGCGAGCCCCAACAGCTCGAGGAGACGAGCAACCTTTGCCGACGTTGTATGTGTGGGTTGGGTCATCATGAGGTGATCACCTTGTTGCTCTCGAGTGAGGAGCAACAATATGACGCTCTGCGCCTGGCTCGGCGTGATGAGCACGTGCAAATTGAAAACCCGATCAGCGTTGAGCAGACCATGGTGCGCACGGTGCTTCTGCCAGGTCTCCTGGAGACCTTCGGCGTCAACACGGATCACGAGATGCCGCAGCAGATCTTCGAAGTGGGCAATATTACGCGTTTGGACAGCGACGCTGAGACAGGCGCTCGTGAGGTCTGCCATGTGGCGGGCGGCGCCACAGGGCCCCGAGTAGACTACTCGACCATCCGCTCGGCCTGTGAGGCGCTTCTCTTCGAGCTTGGTTATGGGCTCGAGGTGGAGGCCTCTGAGAGCGCTTCGTTTATCCCAGGTCGGGGCGCAGAGATCTATGCTTGTCGGGGCGAAGATCGATTCGAGGTGGGCGCCATGGGCGAGCTACACCCAGAAGTGTTGGAGCGTTTCAAGCTCGTCCAGCCCACCGCCGCCTTCGAGATCGATCTCGCCGCTTTACTCATGCGCTAGCTCGCGGGTAGAATCAGCTCAAATGGATGATCTACCCCCCCCGAGCCTGCCCCTTGGTGGCACGCTTGGTCCCTACCGTATCTTGGAGCTGATCAACATCGGCGGCATGGCCGAGATCTACCTCTCCGAGGTGCTGGACGTTCAGGGACGAAGACGACAGCTTGCGCTGAAGGTTATCCACGCCGAGCTGGCCGATGATCCGCGCTTCGTGCAAATGCTCAAAGACGAGGCGACCTTGGCCGTGGGCCTTGATCACCCCCACATCGTGCAAACCTTCGATCTAGGCTGCGTAGACAACGTCTTCTTCCTGCCTATGGAGTACATTGACGGCTTCGATCTCTTCAAGCTCCTCAAGAGGGTGACCAAGGGTGGTGGGCAGCTGCCAGTGTCTGTGGCTCTCTTCATCACCCACAAGATGCTCTCTGGGTTGCAATACGCTCACGAGAAGCATGACGCCCAGGGGCAGCCCCTGACGATCATTCATCGTGATATCAGCCCACAGAATATTCTGCTCTCACGCCAAGGGGCGGTGAAGCTGGTGGATTTTGGCATCGCCAAAGCCGCCAACCTCTCGAGCCGTACCCGCGCAGGCATGATCAAAGGCAAGCTGGTCTATATGTCACCGGAGCAATCCTTCGGTGAGAAGCTCGACCAGCGCTCAGACCTCTACAGCGCGGGCGTCGTCCTCTATGAGGCGTTGACGGGGCGCTCTCTTTACACCGAGAACAACCCGGTACAGTTGATTCAAATGGTGCGACGTGCGGAGATCCCTCCCCCCTCGACGCTGCGTCCTGAGCTCGGCGACGTCGATGGGCTGGTGATGCGAGCGCTGCAGCGCTCGCCGGATGATCGCTACCAGAGCGCACGCGAGTTTCACGCCGTCCTCGCCGAGGAGCTACAGAGGCAAGCACCCAACTATGACGCCCAAGCTCTCGGAGGTTTCATGCGGTCTGTCCTTGACGAGCAAGAAGACGCTCCAAGGCGTGTGACGATGCGGCGGGACCACTTTCCCGTGCCACGCCACTCGGTGATACCCTCACAGCAAGAGATGAACGACCAGGTTCCGCAAGAGATGAGCGACCAGGTCCCTGCTGGCGACTTGACCCTGACGCCAGGTCCACGTGACCCAAGCGCACCCGTGGGCCGCGTGTTACTTTTTGAAGAAGGTCGTGAGACCACCAGCTATGACATCGATGGGCAATTCGTGCTGGGGCGGGGGGGCGACCTGCGCCTCACCGATGGCCGCGTCTCGCGTCAGCATGCACGGATTGTCTTCCATGAGAGTGCCTACCTGCTCGAAGATTTGCACAGCTCCAATGGGACCTTCCTCAACGAGCAGAAGATCAACGAGATCCGTGAGTTAAAGCACGGGGACCGTATCCGCATTGGGCCCTTTCAGCTGCAGTTCGCGCTCGAAGGCAAGCCCATGAATGCGTTGGTGGCGCCCTCGGGAGAGTACGAGCCGCAGCAGCCAGCGGCCACCGCTTCAGCCACCGCTCCCCGGGCGGATATTCGCAGCACAAAAGAGGAGGCCTCGCCTGCTGAGGCAACGACGCCACAAACGAGGGTGGCTTGCTTCAAGACGGCTTTGGGCGACGAGACCCTGAGGATTCCCATCACAACCAAGCTCACCTTGGGGCAATCATTGGATGTGAGCGGAGACCGGATCGATGGTCCAGCAGCTACTGTACTTCGACGCGGCGACGCCTATTGGATCGAACCAACCCCTCTGCGTGAGGTGGTGACGGTCAACGGACAACAGGTTGTTCGTCCCCGCCAGCTCTCTTCAGGCGACCGGGTCGAGATGGGGTCTTTGGAGCTGGTGTTCTTCCCGCCAGCCGAGAGCTAAGTCAGCTGGCACCGTCAGACACCACAGATCTTACACCGCTAGCTATTTGACGCGATTGGCAGATCGTACTTCGATTTGCAGCTTACGCACGGCGCGCGCCTGAATTTGGCGTACGCGTTCGCGTGTGATGCCGAGGTCGCAACCCACCTCTTCGAGGGTTTGGGCCAAGCGTCCATCAAGACCAAAGCGTCGCATCAGGACGTTGCGTTCGCGGTCACGTAGGGTCTCCATGGCGCGCATGATCTGCTCCCATTGTCCCTTATTGCTCACCTCCTCAAAGGGGGAAGGGATTTGATCGTCGGCGATCAACGAACCAAGCTCCGTCTCCCCGTCTTCACCCACCGGGAGCTCCCAACGTAGGGTCTTGCGCGAAGCTTCCATGATCTCTGTGACACGTTCCACGGGGATCTCGAGGCGCAGGGCGAGCTCTTCGGTGGTGGGCTCCCGGCCAACCTCGAGCACATGCCTCTGACTCTCTTTGACCAGCCTGCGAATGGAGTCGCGGATATGGACTGGCAGGCGGATGGTGCGCGTTTGGTTGGCGATAGCGCGGGAGATGGCATGCCTGATCCACCAGGTGCCATAAGTTGAGAACTTGTAGCCACGCCGGTAGTCGAATTTGTCTACCGCCCGCATCAAGCCAAGGTTGCCTTCCTGAACCAGCTCCAAAAAAGGCATGCCACGGTTGATATACTTGCTCGCGATATGCACGACGAGGCGTTGATTTGCGAGGACCAGCTCGTCCTTGGCCCGCTGTGCGCGCTGCTCGGCCTCGAGGATTTTGCTATGACAGTGAAGCAGTTGCTCACTGTCTGTGTTGGCTTTGCGTTCGATGGCGCGGATACGACGCTCGGCGTTTTTCAGGCGGCGCACGTACTCGGCAAGCTCAGAATCACCGATGGTGTCCTTGGGCACCTCTGTAACATCCTCGGGGATCAAGGGCAGTTCGGCGGTGGCGAATGTCTTCAGCACGCTCTCTTTGCTTGCGCGGCGGCGCCGTTGACGCAAAAGGAGGCGCATCTGGCCCACTGAGAGTTCAGACTGGGCCTCGATCAGGGAGATCTCCTCGCGCGCGATCTCCAGTCGCTGTGCGAGGTCCTTGAGCCGCGCGACCACCTCTTTGAGGTAACTATCCTTTAGCTCCACGCCGTCGAGGAGCTCGAACATTTGCGTTCGACGCATGGCGATCTCTTCGCGCAAGGTCGTGCGCTCTGCGTCGTTCTTGGCCCGATTGCCTTCGAGGCGGTCCTTGGCGCGCCGATATTGTCGGTCGAGGCGCTGCAAGCGGGCGACGGCGTTCAGAAAGTCGTCTTTGGTGAAGGGGGGCTTGGTGTTCCCCTCTTCGTTTGGCTCTTCGTTCCGCTCCTCCTCGATCACCTTCGTCAGGCTGAGCTTCCCTGACTTGACCCGCCGCCCCAGCTGCAACATCTCATCGGTGGGTATGGACGAGAGGATCGCTGCTGAGAGCATGTCGCGCTGGGCCAGCTCGATGCGCATCGCCGCGTCGGCTTCGGCGGCTTTGCTTAGCAGCGGAACCGACTTGAGCTGCCGCATGTACATCGTGACCGGGTCTGCCATCTCCTGGCGCGTCAAGGGGCTCTTGGCGCGTTTTGCGGCAACCTCGGTTTCGTTGGTGGAGTCCAGCCCCACCACATCGATGTTCTCCTCGGCCAGCTCCGTGAGCAGATCGTTCACCTGTTCGGTGCTCTGCGTCTCTGGAGAATGGTAGATGATCTCATCAAGGGTGACATAGCCCTTGCGACGGCCAATGCGAAAGAGGTCTGGTTGTCGCTTTCCGTCGGAAGCCATCGATGCTCGAGGGTGGAAGTTGGTAGCAACGATAACACTTTGTCTCGCAAAGCGGCATGCCGAGGAGCATGCAAGAAGGAGATTCTCATAAATAGGAGACAAAGGCCTTGCCGCCTCTGGGTTGAACTATTGCCCCTTTCCCAAAGAAAGGTTAAGAATCCTAGGTGGTTCTATCGTGCGTTCGGCCTTTGAGTCGATGCCGTACCTCGCCCAAATGGCTGGACCTATGACCAGCGCCAAGGAGAGTAGTGTGATCTCAAAGGAATTGATCGAGAAGCTCCCCAAGACAGATCTCCACGTGCACCTCGATGGCTCTGTGCGTCTCTCGACGTTGATTGAGCTCGCACGGGAGTACAACGTCAAGCTCCCCTCCTACACCGAGGAGGGTCTCAAGGAGCTGGTGTTCAAGCCAGAGTATGAGAGCCTCGTCGATTATCTGAAGGGCTTCGATTACACCTGTGCAGTGCTGCAGAGTGAGCTGGCCCTCGAGCGTACCGCCTATGAGTTGGCGCAAGATAACCAGCAGGAAGGTGTGCGCTACGTTGAGGTTCGCTTTGCTCCTCAACTTCATGTTCACGCCCACCTCTCCATGGAGAATGTGCTCAAGTCGGTCAACCGCGGCATGGAACGCGCCAAGAAGGAGTTCAACCAACGCTCTGAAGTGCGCGAGGGCCAAGAGCCACCCTTCGAATATTCCATCGTCGTGTGTGCGCTCCGCTATTTCAGCGGCGAGACGAGCGAGTATTACCATACGATGTTCCGGGCTCACGCCTTCTCACCCTCGAAGACTGTCTTCTCCCTCGCCTCCCTCGAGTTGGCGCAAGCGGCCGTGCAGGTCCGTGATGAGCACGGGATTCCCATCACTGGCTTCGATCTAGCGGGTGCTGAAGCGGGGTATCCAGCAGAAGAGCATATCGACGCCTACGCCTTTGCTCATAAATTCTTCATGATGAAGACCGTGCACGCAGGAGAAGCCTACGGCCCAGAGAGCATCTTTCAGGCGATCACAGATCTACACGCCGACCGCATTGGCCATGGCACCTTCCTGCTCGACCCGACCATGATCACAGATTCCAGCATCAACGACCGTGAGGGGTACGTCAAAGAGTTGGCCCAGTACATCGCCGACCGCCGTATTACGCTGGAGATTTGCCTCACGTCGAATATGCAGACGAACCCCAAACTGAGGAATCTCTCGGCGCATCCCTTCCGTGACATGATGCGGGCTCGGCTCTCCACAACCATTTGCACGGACAATCGCACGGTCTCCAACACCACAGTCTCTGAGGAGATCCACCGTGCCATGAAGTATCTCGACCTGGGCCCACATGCACTAAAACGCAGTGTTATTTATGGGTTCAAGCGAAGCTTCTTCCCTGGTGGCTACCTCGAGAAGCGCCGTTATGTGCGCCGTATCATCGACTATTATGAGAGCCTGGAGCGTGCCCACCCCGAGTTGATGGACGGCGGCGCGACAGCAAGCGACTCCAGCGACCTCTCAGACCATGACGATCTCCACGACCTGCGCGATGAGTAGACGTATCAAGTAGACCGCGAGGCGGTCTGAGGAGTATATTGGCAATACGTAACCAGTTAGGGGTAGGTTCCTGCCATGAGCGAACGGCGTCTGTCTTTAAGAGTCCCCTACGGTGCGTGGGTGGAGGATGAGACCGAGGGAGGCCTGACCTTCTTCCTCTCACAAAACCTGAGCTTGGGTGGCATCTTGTTGCGCTCAGCCAGTGCCCCTCCTGCTGTGGGCCATAAGGTTCGCCTCCGACTGGTGGTAGAGAACGAATCTCGTATCATGTCTGTGCAAGGCGAGGTCCTGCGGCATACCAGTGAGGATGGCGAGTTTGCTGTTCGCTTCGTCAACCTGGATGGCCCTCGGATGACCTTCCTGCGTGAGTTGGTGCAAGAAGCCAAAGAGGCTGGCGGCCCAGATGCCTCAAGCCCAGATGCGGGTGTTTGACTCGCTCTCTTGGCCTCCTTCAGCCCTCTAGCTCTCGTTCAGCCAATCTCGCTCGCTCAGCCAATCTTGTTCAGCCGATCTCGTTTGGCCCTATGGGTTGCCACTCCCCTTTCAGCCACCTACATTGTCAACGACCATCAAGCCCGCAAGCCTGCTGTACTGGGGAAATTGGGGCGAGGAGTTGACGGCGTCCATGAGCATGAACAAGAGAACACTCAAACGTTTTACGGAGGCGCTCTCTGAAGAGTGTGCGCGGCAGCAGAAGTTCTTGCGGGTACCTGGCTACCCACGCCCCTACTATATCAGCTACCTACTGCGGGACGTTCACAGCATCCATCTCTGGGGCCGCTTGGGCAATATTAACCAAGTTACCAATCAGACGGGTCGCAGCGCCTATTGTGATGTTCGTGTGGGGTCTTTTCGTTTTGATCAAGTGACCGAGGGAGGTCTCGACGATCACGACGCCGAGAATGAGACCTATGAGCACGTCGAGATGCCCGTGGGCAATGACACCGACGCGCTCAAGTATCACCTCTGGAAGCTCACCGATAGCCGTTATCGAGAGGCGGTGCGGCACTATTTCCGTAAGAAATCCCAGCACATCACGTACCGCGATCACAACCAAGACATAGGTTCTTTCCAGCGCTCCAAGGCCCAAGTCGATCTGCGTTTCAAGAGCCGTCAGTCCGTCGACGTCGACTATTTCAAGAACTTCGTCGAGAAGAGTTCGCGAGTGCTCAAGCGTTACCCGCAAGTCAAAAACTCCTGGGTGGAGTTCCGCGTGCGTGACGTGATGCGGGTTTTCGTCAACTCCGAGGGATCCAAGCTCGTTGACCAGGTGCGGGTGTGTGAGCTTTCATGCGATCTATGGTTGCTCACGTCCGAGGGCGAAGGCGTGTCAACGCGTGTGGTGCATATCGCGCCGTGCATCGAAGATCTACCCGACTTGCCCACCTTCACCCGTGAGATTCGCAACAAGGCCAAGCTCCTCGACAAGCTCGCGGCTGCACCAACACTCAAATCTTATGCGGGCCCCGTGCTCCTCGCCCCAGGGCCCGCGGGCATCCTCTTTCACGAGGTGCTCGGCCATCGCCTCGAGGGCAGCCGCCTACTCTCGACCCGTGAGGGGCAGACCTTCTCCCGTGATATGGGCAAGAAGATCCTCCCCGAGAAGATCTCAGTGGTGGACGATCCCACGGCGACGACCTGTGGTGGTAAGCGCACCGTGGGCACCTATCGCTACGACGACGAGGGTTCACCAGGCCAGCGCGTGGTTTTGATCAACCGTGGCAAGCTCGTCAACTTCCTCTCGGGGCGTGCGCCCATCCGCAAGGGTCGCCATCGTGGCAACGGACATGCGCGCAACGAGTACCATGAGCGCCCTATCAGTCGCATGGCGAACTTGATCGTAGACGTGAAGGAGGGTGTGAGCCACGCCGAGCTCAAGAAACGCTTCATCGCGGAAATCAAGCGCCAGGAGCAACCCTTCGGGATCATGATTCTCGACGCTGATGGTGGTGAGACAGCCACCGAGTCCTACGATTTTCAGGCCTTCATGGGGCAAGTCGCCCTGGCAGTACAAGTCTGGGCGGACGGCCGAGAGAACCTGATTCGTAACGTCAACTTCGTGGGCACCCCCCTCTCAGCGCTGCGCAACATCATCCTCGTGGGTGACACCGCTGTCTGTGAGAACGCCTACTGCGGCGCCGAATCGGGCGTGATACCCGTTTCTACGACCTGCCCCGCTGTGCTCATGGCCAACCTCGAGTTACAGGCTGCTGATCAACGCAAGTACACCCCCTACGTGCTGCCCATGCCCTATGAGCAGGCCGCGTTGAAGAAACGCAGGTGCAAGAAATAGCTTTCGGTCCTGGTCCTCGTTGGAGGCCACTACCGCTGGAGGGTGTAGCTCAGTGCTGTACCACTCGCCGAAGCGGCCTGGGTGGTGGATGCAACACGTTGTCCGGCTCGCGTGGCGCCCGCAGCCGAGACAGCAAGAAACCGCTGCCTCGTCTTCAGGCGCCTATAGAACACCCAAAGGGTTGGGTGGTTTCCTTGAGCTTCGTTGAGTGCGCCAGCTCGCTAGCTGGTGTGCGAGGCGAAGCCAGCAAGCCGACAGAGATGTTCGTGTGCAGCACTAGAACGTCCCCCCCTTGAAGCCCCATAGCTGTCGATCAGTCCAACCCACGTATTTCGAATACACGCGGTTGGCGGGCAAATTGAGCTCCTGAGCGAGGATGCCGCTGATCTCCGCAGAGAAGCGCTGGGCTTGCTCGGCGCTGATACTGCCAAGGGAGGTGACCTCGAAAAACCCTGTGGGTTCACTGCTGCCAGCGAAGAGCATGGGTGTCTTTTCCTCGAGGGTGATCATCACATAGCTCTCGGGTTTTCCCAGCACGTTGGCGACGCTCTTGGAGAGACGCTTCATCAGGATGTCGCGCCGCTCTTCGGCGACTGGTTGGTTGGTGACGAGTCGTAGCAGCGGCATCTTCTCACTCCTCGCGAGGGTTTTGATTAGGGGGCACAGGCTTGATTCACCCCAGCCTTGCAGGCTCGAGCTAGCGCGCGACGAGCTTGCTGGGCTTTGCCTTGAGCTTGATAAGCGCGACCGAGCTGGAACCACCCACGCGCGAAGTCTGGGTTGTCACGAATGGCCATCTTCATGGTCTTCACCACCTTCGCGTGCTCTTTGCGTTTCAACGCACATTCGGCGAAGGCGTCGTAGGCCTTGGTGGCGAAGGGGTCGCTGGCGAAGGCCTTGGCGTGCTGGTCACAACTTGCCGGAGGTGCAGGGGGCGTGGGCGGCGTGGGCTTCACTTTGGCGACGGGAGGCGCTGGACGAGGGGCCAGAGGTTTGACGAGAGGTTTGACCTTGGGAGCGACGGGGCTGCGACCAACGATTGGAAGCACGCCACTGAGCCGAGCCATATGCCCGAGCGCCTTTTTCCGCCACGCCGTGCGGTCCTCGCGCTTTTCCCGCGAAAGGTAGGCGCGGAAGGCTGCCTCTGCGGCGTTCTTATCGCCCAGAGCCTCATGACAAAGACCCATACCAAAATAGGGGTCTGGGTCGTCCCCACGCAGCTTGGTGTAGGCCTCATAGTGGGGCAAGGCGGCGTCGCACTGGCCCAGCTTGCGCAAGCCCACAGCATAGTAATAGCGCGCGTCGCTGCGGCTCGCGTCGTGTCGCAAGACGCGCTTGCTTAGGGCGACCATCTCTGGATAGAGGCCTCGCGCCCAGGCGAGCTTGATGGCGCGCTCGAAGATATCACGCCGGTCAGGCGCGTCACGCACCTCGAGATGACAACGCGCCACCGCGGCAGTGGAGATCTTTGTGCTCACGGGTAGACGCAAACACTCGGAGGTTGCGCATCCAAGGGCCAAACTCAGACCGAGCAGACCCATGGGGAGAAGAAGAAGAAAGGTCTTTTGGGAGGTTTTCATCAAGCGCGAATATAGCGCTATTGGGCGGGGCCGTCGCCCCCGTCATCACAGCGCCCATAATGCCCTTCTAGGAAGGGCTCCCAGCTCTTGCCGTCCTCGGAGTATTCGATGCGGAGGGAGTAGTGATCATCGTCGGTGAGGGAATAGCTGAAGCGCGCTTGGCCATTCTCTCCGCGACTCTCGAAGACGAGCTGGTTTGTGTTCCAGCGACCGTTGGCGGGTGGTGTTTCGCCAAGGGTGTCGAACCAGTTCATGGTGTAGCAGCCGCGGACGGGGCTGAAACCGTAGACACCATGGCCGCGAAAAGTCACCTTTTCGTCCACGCTCTGGATGTAGTCAGATATCAAATAGAAGCCATCAAGGCTGATGCGCGCGTTGACACGACTTTGGGCGACCTTCTCCTCGCTCTCCCAGCGTGAGGCGAAGAGCGTCTCCTTTCCCTTCCAAGAGCCAGCGAGGGCCTGGAGTCGACGATGACTCTCCGTCAGCTTGGGTGGGTTCATACCCTTAAGAGTATGAGATCAACAGCAAAGGTCAAGTTAGGTGAGAAGGTGGGTCTATGCCGGCTTATGCTTCGTCAGAGCGTTCATCTCTCGCTGCGTGCAGCACGGGGATTCGTGGTCGACCGATGAGCCAACGGCCGAGGTTCTTGGCGTCCTCGAGCACCACGTAGAGGGTGGGGATCAAGACCAAGGTGATGGCCGTCGCGAAAACCACGCCGAAGGCGAGGCTGATGGCCATAGGCACCAAGAAGCGCGCCTGTACAGAGGTCTCCGTGAGCATGGGTAAGAGCGCAAAGAAGGTGGTCAAGGTCGTCAACAAGATCGGTCGGAAGCGGCGTGTGCAGCCTTTCACGACGGCCTCCACGATGGGCTTGCCTGGCTCACGGTTGCGGTTGACGAAGTCCACCAGCACCAGCGAGTCGTTTACCACCACACCTGTGAGGGCCACGATGCCGAAGAGGCTCATCATGCTGATGTTGTAGCCCATCATCGCGTGCCCGATGACAGCGCCGATGAAACCAAAGGGGATGGCAGACATGATGATCAGCGGCTGCGCGTAGCTGCGAAAGGGGATCGCCAGCAGGGCGTAGATCAACCCCAGCGCGGCGAGCAGGCCCCAGAGCAACGAGCCGACAGATTCGCGACGCTCACGTTGTTCGCCTTCGAGGTCATAGGTGAGGCCGGGAAACTCTGCGATCAGCTGCGGTAGGAACTCCTTTTGCAGCTCAACAAGGATCTCTCCCGGGTTGGCCTTTTTGGTGTCTGCCTTGCTTACGACGTCCACCACACGCTTACGATCCGTGCGGCTGATGCGGGCGTAGCCACGGCCATCCTTCACGCTGGCGGCCTGTGCGAAGGGGATCTCACCTCTTTGTTTGGTGCGAATGCGCAGGGAGTCGATGTTGGCCAAGCTACGCCGCTCTTTGAGCGGATAGCGCACCATCACTTTCACCTCATTGCGCCCGCGCTGCAGTCGAAGCGCCTCTGAGCCGTAGAAGGCTGAGCGCACCTGCCGCGCCAGATCGGTGGAGGTGATGCCCAAAGATTCAGCGTCGGGCTTGACCTTGATCTTCAGCTCTCGCTTGCCGCTCTCCAGAGAGTCGGCGATGTCATAGAGACCTTCGTAGGTGGCGAGCTTCTCCTTCAACCTCGCTGCGGCTTTTTCGAGCACAGCGAAGTCCGCGTGGGCCAGCTGGATGCCGATGGGCGAGCCCATATTCATGATCTGCGACTGGTAATCGAGCTCCTCGGCGCCTGGAATCTCTCCTACCTTCGCGCGCCAACGCCGGGCGAAGGTCCCGGAGTCGACGTTGCGTAGCCCGCTGTCCACCAAGTAGACGCCAACCTCACCTAAATGTGTTCCGCTCGCGCCACCACGCGACATGGGCCCTCCGCCGGCCCCTAGCCCCGAGCCCACCACCGCCGCGACATTGCGCAGAATAGAATCCCCATACAGCGCCCTGTTCTCCTTGTTATATTCCACCACCAGCTCTTGGGCGGCCGTCACCATGCGATTGATATGTTGTTGGGTGACCTTGGCGGGCGTGCCGTAGGACATCACCAGGCGGGCACGCACCAGATCGCTCTCGATCTCGGGCAAAAAGACCATCTTGACCATGCCGCCCTTGAAGAGCGCGACGATCATCACCATGGACATCACCGCCATGAATAAGGTCGCGTAGCGGTATTTCAGCGCCAACTTCAGCGAGCCTAGATAGGGGGTGTGGATCACCCACTGTAGACCGCGCGCCACCTGCGCATGGAAGCGTTTGATCGGACCTGGGGGCTTAGTCGCGGCCTTTTTGAGCGTCTTGCCGCCAGAGAGGTGCGCAGGCAAGACGAAGACTGACTCGATCAGGGAGACCGCCAGGACGACGATGGCGATGATGGGCACCGAGGCCATGAACTTGCCCATGATGCCCGTGATGAAGAGCAAAGGCGTAAACGCTGCGATGGTGGTCAACACCGAGAAGGTCACAGGGCGGCCCACTTCGATGGCGCCGATGACTGCCGCCTCGAGGTGGTTTTCCTGCAACTGGCGGTGGTAGTGGATATTTTCGCCGACGACGATGGCGTCATCCACCACGATACCCAGCACGAGGATGAAGGCAAAGAGCGAGATCATATTGATCGTCACGCCCGCGGCGGGCAGCAAGATGAACGCTCCGAACATCGAGATGGGGATGCCCATGGTCACCCAGAAGGCGAGCTTGGGTTCCAAAAAGAGGCCGAGCACGATGATCACCAGCAGCAGCCCAAGCCCGGCGTTCCTCATCAGCAGATCCATACGGGCAGCCAGAAGCTCTGAGCGGTCGAACCAGACGCCGAGCTTTACACCCGCTGGCAGGTCTTTCTCTCGTGCCTTGACGAACTCGCGCACCGCTTCGGAGACCTCGTTGGGGCCTTGATCACCCACGCGAAAGACCTGCACCAAAGCTGCAGGCTTGCCATCGTATTGACCTGAGAGGTCGCTCTCGACGAAGGTGTCTCGCACATTAGCGATGTCGCCCAAACGTACCCGAGTACCGTCAGGCTTGGTCACCACCACCACATCTTCATACTCGCGGCCGGTGTAGCGTCGCTCTTTGGTGCGCAGCAAGATTTCGCCGCCACGCGTCTTCACTGAGCCTGCGGGCAGATCGATGGAGGCTGCGCGCACCTTGGCGGCCACCATGTCGAGGGTCATGCCATAGCGGCGCAAGGTCTCTTCGGGGATCTCGATAGAGATCTCATAGTCGGGTACGGCCACGACCTCGGCCTGAGTGATATCATCACGCGCGAGGAGGCCATCGCGCACGCTCTCCACCTGCTCACGAAGCTGCCGGGTGTTGAGGTCGCCATAGACCACCACCATCAAGACCTCACGGCGATTGATCAGCTTCTGCACCACAGGTCGCTCGATGTCGTCGGGAAACGTGACGATGCGATCCACGGCGGATTTTGCGTCTTGCAGCACCTGGTCAATGTCGGCGCTCTCGAGGGCCTCGATGACCACCATGCCTGAACTCTCAGAGGCGATGCCAAGCACGCGGCGCACCCCGTCGAGGCCGCCGACGGCCTCTTCGATGGGGCGCACGATGCCTTGCTCGATTTCGGCGGGAGAGGCGCCAGGGTAGATCACCGTCACCATCACACGATCGAGGTCGATCTCAGGGAAGACCTCAACCTTGATCGCGCGTGTGGCGGTGAAGAAGCCGCCTATCAGGAAGAGGGCCATCAACAAGTTCGAAGCGACCTTGTTCTTAGCCATATAGCGGATGGGGTTCATCGCGCCTTCTCCGTCAAGCTCGCCTGTTTCTTGGCCCCTTTAGGCTGGGCCTTCTTATCACTCAGCGGCGGCTTGCCCGACTTGGCCTTTTCATCAGGCTGTCCGTCGCTGGTGCGTAGCTTCATGTCTGGCAGAGCAGCACCGATAGCCGTGAGGATCACGCGATCGCCAGCGCTCAAGCCGCTGGTGACCAGGGCTTCACGCTCGGTGATGCGCGCGGTCTTCACCTTGCGGATCTCGAGTTTGTTCTCTTTGTTGGCGACCCAGACCACAGAGCCAATGCGCAGCGCCTCCGTGGGGATGGGAAGCACATCACGCAGCAGGTGCCCCCTGAGGCGCACCTCAACGAAGGAGCCGATCTCGTAGTCGGGGCGGAAGGTGCTCATATCGCTTCCCTCAGAGTCGCCCTTGCCCTTGACGCTGCCCTTGACGCCGCCCTTGAGGTTATAGGGGTCGTCCAACGACACCACGACCTTGGCCATGCGACTCGTGGGGTCGACCTCGCCCACAGAGCGCTCGAGTTTCCCTGCGCGTTCGAAGCGGCGAGCACCAAGCTCGAGATAAACCGACGCGGGCGAGCCGGGCCCTGAGGGGCGCACACGACCCTTCTTGTCGAAGACCTGACGAGGAACGCTAATCCAACGCATATCGCTCACCTTGAGGGGCACGAGCACCTCGGCTTCGTCGGTGCCATAAACAGCCGCGAGGGGTTGCCCTTGCAGCGCATACTGCCCAACCTCGACGGTCTCACGTCGCACGCGCAGGTTGAAAGGTGCGCGGATCACCGTGCGCGCGAGCCGCACACGTGCCTGTTTCAGCTCGGCCTTGGCGCCCGCCAAAGAGGCTTGGGCCTGTTTGAGCTGGGGCACACCCAGGGTGAGGGGGTTCGGCTCCTTGCGGCCTGTGCTCTTGCCAAGGATCTTCCACTCACGGCGAGCCACCTGTGAATTGGATTGCGCCTCGGCGACCCCGCGCTCTGCCTGGGCGATCTGCGCGCGTGAGCGCTCCAGAGCTAGCGTGTAATCCACCGGGTCGATGCGTAGCAGCACTTGGCCCTTCTTGATCACGCCTCCCACCACCAGCTGTGGGTGCGCCCAGCGGATGCGCCCCGAAAGCTCAGGGATGATGTTGATCTCACGTCGTGGCTGCACAGTGCCGTGACCCACTACGGTCACCTGCCGCGTCTCCGTGCGGGCCCGTACGGTCTCCACCAAGACGCCCTGGACTTGCTCCTGCTTCTTCTTGGGCGCCTTGCGGCTCTTGACCACCGCGACGCTCGCGGCCGCGCCGATGGCGATGACCACCAGGGGCAATAAGCGACGTAGCCACGCCTTGTCTTCAGTGATCTTCAACTGGTCGTCTCTCATGGTTCAGCTCCTCGGCGCGGCGTTTTTAACGCCCGTCGATGGTTCGGTCACTTTCTTGTTCTTGCCCGCTCGTAGGGCTAGGTCCGCGTCCATCCAGGCTCCGCCAAGGGCGCGTGCCAGTGAGACACGCGCGGCGGTCCGCGTCCATCCAGGCTCCGCCAAGGGCGCGTGCCAGTGAGACACGCGCGGCGATCAGCTCTCGACGCGCGGCGATCAGCTCGGTGCGCGCCTGCAAGAGCGCTTGTTCGGCCGTGAGCACGTTGAGGTAGATCGTCAGCCCCTGGGTGTATTGATCGGTGGAGAGCCGCAGCGCGCCCTCGGCTGCCAAGACGCGTTCTTGTAGCCATTTGATGCGCTTGGCGGTGGCGTGGCCCGTAGCCAAGGCGTCTTCGACCTCTTTGACGGCGTTGAGCAGGGTCTTTTTGAAGAGCGCGACGCTCTCTCTGAGCTTCGCCTTGCTCTCGTTGTATTGCGCATTGATGGACACCTGCTCGAAGAGCGGCGCCACCAGCCCCGCGAAGAGATTCCAGACGAAGCCGCTGGCCGGTTCGAGCTGATAGCCGAGGGATCCACCGATGCGAATTTGCGGAAAGTGCGCCGCAAAGGCCGCGCCCACCTGTTGATCGGCCGCCTTGAGGCGTAGCAGCGCCGCGCGTAAATCAGGGCGCTGCTCGAGCAACTCTCCTGGGATGCCCGCGCCAAACTCCTTTACAGCGGGCGGTAGCGCGTCGAGGCTGCCCGCGTCGATGTGGCCGGGGAAGCGCCCCACCAGCACGGCGAGGGCGTTCTGGGTGGTC